>NZ_JBITLU010000004.1:0-163306 GCF_044465525.1 Nonomuraea sp. NPDC049646
GGCGCCGAGGGGGTGCATTTCTACACGCGGGGCAAGGTGGTGACGTCGCGCTGGCTGGATCCGTCCCACGGCGGCGTGAACCTCGGCTTCCCCACGAACGGGTAACCGACGCCTCCCGCCGGGAGGGACCGGCGTCCCTCCCGGTCCCGTCCCCGGTAAGCTCCAGCGCAACGGACAAGGGGGGACATCGTGAGACGCCGTCGCATATCCGCCGTGGCGCTGGCCACGGCGGCGCTGGTCGCCGGCACGGGAGCGGTGTCCTCGACCTCCGAGGCGGCCGGGCAGCCGGCCGCCAGGCCGAGCCCCAAGCCCACCCCGACGGCCACGCCCTCGCCCACGGCCACCCAGAGCGACGGCACGCTGCAGATCCTCACCTACCGCGGCTACGCCGAGTACGGCGGGATCAGCCCCAAGGCCAACTGGGTCGGCTCCTTCGAGAAGGAGACCGGCTGCCGCCTGGCCCGCGTCGACACCGTCCGCACCGCCGAGGAGATGGAGCGGGCCGTCGCGGCCGCCGAGCGCCCGTACGACCTGATCTCGGCGGGCCCGGCGCTGGCCGGCGACCTGATCACGCGCAAGCTGGTACAGCCGATCGACCCGGCCAAGGTGAGCGGCTACGACGACCTGAACGAGCGTTTCCGCGACATGACGAAGGTGTCCGGCAAGGTCTACGGCGTGCCGTTCCTGTGGGGGTACCACGAGTTCGTCTACGACTCGTCCAGGGTCAAGGACGCGAGCATGAGCCAGGTGTTCGCCTCCGGCCGGACCGCGCTCCGCGACAGCCCGCTGACCATCGCCGACGCGGCGCTGGCCGACGCCGCCGTCAAGGACCCGTACGAGCTGAGCCAGGAGCAGCTCGACCGGGCCATGGCGCTGCTCGGGCAGCAGAAGGAGCGCACCTACTGGCGGAAGCCGATCGACCTGATCAAGGGCTTCGCCACCGGGTCGCTGGATTACGCGCAGGCCACACCGTACTATCGCCTGCTGCTGCAGAAGGCCGGCAAACCGGTCCGGACGGTCGCCGCCAAGACGGCCACCGGCTGGCTCGACTCCTGGATGCTCGGCGCCAACCTGCCCGACACCACCTGCGCCTACCGCTGGCTGACCTGGATGACCGCGGCCGACGCCCAGCGCGACGCGGCCGCCTGGGTGGGGCTCGCGCCGGCCAACGACAAGGCGTGCAAGGGCCGGGCCAAGTCGATCTGCGACCTGTACGGCGCCGACGACCCCAAGCGGCTCGACCGGATCGCCTTCGCCGTCCGGCCGCCGGGCGGTTGCCGCGGCGAGGACGGGGAATGCACTGATTATGCCGTCTGGGGGAAACGGTGGGCCGAACTCGCCGAGTAGGTGAGATCTCCGCCCCCGCTCGACCCCATCGCGGGCGCGCCTTCCCCCGGGTGCGCCTGCAGAGACGCCCCGGGCCTTCCCCCCTGTCCCGGGGCGTCTCGCTGTTCCCTGCTTGACGGACGTCCTGGTGCCGGGGCGTCTCGCCGTTCACCGGCCGGAGGACGTCCGTACTCGGGAACTCTCCGGCGCGAAAATTCGACTGAATGACCAGTCAGTGAGTATGTTCTCCTCATGAGAATCCTTCTTGTCGGCGCCGGAGGCGTCGGCTCCGCCGTGGTGCCCATCGCCGCCCGCCGCCATTTCTACGAACACATCGTGGTGGCCGACTCCCAACAGAGCCGGGCGGCCCGCGCCGTCGCCGCCGTGGACGACCCCCGCTTCACCGCCATCCAGCTGGACGCCTCCGACCGGGCCCAGGTCGCCGCGGCGCTCCGGGAGCACCGATGTGACGTGCTGTTCAACGCGGTCGATCCGCGCTTCACGATGCCGCTGTTCGAGGCCGCCCTGGAGGCCGGGGCCCACTACCTGGACATGGCGATGTCGTTGTCGAAGCCGCATCCGCGCGAGCCGTACCGCAAGCCCGGGGTGAAGCTGGGGGACCGGCAGTTCGAGCGCGACGGCGAGTGGCGCGGCGCGGGCCGGCTCGCGCTGGTCGGCATGGGCGTCGAGCCGGGGCTCGCGGACGTGTTCGCCCGCTACGCCGCCGACCACCTGTTCGACGAGATCGACGAGATCGGCATCAGGGACGGCGCCAACCTCGTCGTGGACGGCTACGACTTCGCGCCCACGTTCTCCATCTGGACCACGATCGAGGAGTGCCTGAACCCGCCCGTCGTCTGGGAGGACGGGCAGTGGCGCACCACCGAGCCGTTCAGCGAGCCCGAGGTGTTCGACTTCCCCGACGGGATCGGGCCCGTGGAGTGCGTGAACGTCGAGCACGAGGAGGTGCTGCTCGTCCCGAGGTGGATCCCGGCGCGGCGGGTGACGTTCAAGTACGGGCTCGGCGAGGAGTTCATCGGCGTGCTCAAGACGCTGCGCAAGCTGGGCCTGGACAGCGCCGACAAGATCAGGGTGGGCGGGGCGGAGGTGGCGCCGCGCGACATGGTCGCCGCGAGCCTGCCGGACCCGGCGACGCTGGGCGCCCGCATGCGCGGCAAGACCTGCGCGGGCACGTGGGTCAAGGGCACCGGCAAGGACGGCTCCCCGCGCGAGGTGTACCTCTACCACGTGGTGGACAACGAATGGTCGATGCGGGAGTACGGCTCCCAGGCCGTCGTGTGGCAGACGGCGATCCATCCTGTGGTCGCGCTGGAGCTGGTGGCGACCGGGGTGTGGAAGGGCGAGGGCGTGCTCGGCCCCGAGGCGTTCGACGCGGTGCCGTTCCTCGACCTGCTGCGCGAGTACGGCTCGCCGTGGGGCCTGCGCGAGGCGGCCGCTGCTTGACGGTCGCTGCTTGACGGCCCCTGCCCGGCGGTCCGTGCTTGACGGCCGGGGCTTCCCCGGCCGCGGCCTAGCGGCCGGGGAAGGCCACCACGGTCGCCATGGGAGCGGGCAGGAGCGCCTCGGCGCATTCGGTGCAGGCGAGCACGGAGGAGTTGTCGGGCAGCTTGCCGACCCGGACCCGGGGCCGCGGCCACCTCTTGTGGCACACCACGCAGGCGTCGCCGTCGCGCTGGGCCGGCGTCAGGCCCTCAGGGTCGAACGTCAACATACTCCGTGCCGTTCTGGTGGGACCCCAGTTCATCACGCTCCCAGCTGCCATCGCCCCTCCGCATGTCCGGATCCGTTATAACCCTGACCGAGGCCGTGATCGTCTAGCTGAGCGTCAAGCCAGGGTGAATTCTCTACCCGAGTGACCTGCGTTACACACACAAAATCGGGCATCCAGCCGCAAGCCGGATGCCCGATTTTTTGGACTTTGCTATAGAGCGGAGATGGCCTTCTCCAGGATCCCCAGGCCCTCCTCAAGCAGGTGCTCGGGCATGACCAGCGGGGGCAGGAAGCGCAGCACGTTGCCGTACGTGCCGGCGGTCAGGACCACCAGGCCCTCGGCGTGGCAGCGCTTGACGATCTCCTGGACGGCCGCCGGGTCCGGGTTCTTCGTGCCCGGCTCGACCAGCTCGATCGCGATCATCGCGCCGCGTCCGCGCACGTCGCCGATCGCCGGGAACCGCTCCTGGAGCGCGCGGAGGCGGGGGAGCATGATCTCGCCGATGCGGCGGGCCTTGGCGACCAGGTCCTCCGACTCGATCGTCTCCAGGACGCCGAGCGCGGCCTCGCAGGCCAGCGGGTTGCCGCCGTACGTGCCGCCCAGGCCGCCGACGTGCACGTGGTCCATCAGGTCGGCGCGGCCGGTCACGGCGGCCAGCGGCAGGCCGCCGGCGATGCCCTTGGCGGTGCAGATGATGTCGGGGACGACGCCCTCGTCCTCGCAGGCGAACAGGTCACCGGTGCGCGCGAAGCCGGTCTGGACCTCGTCGGCCACGAAGACGATGCCGTTCGCCCGGCAGAACTCGGCGATCCGCGGCAGGAAGCCCCTGGCCGGGACGATGAAACCGCCCTCGCCGGCGATCGGCTCGATCACCACGGCGGCCACGTTCTCCGCCCCGACCTGCTTGTTGATCTGGTCGATGGCCTGCGCGGCGGCCTCCTCCGCGCAGTTGTCCGCGCCCGTCGGCCAGCGGAACGGGTAGGCCAGCGGCACCCGGTACACCTCGGGCGCGTACGGGCCGAAGCCCTGCTTGTACGGCATGTTCTTGGCGGTCATGGTCATCGAGAGCAGCGTGCGGCCGTGGTAGCCGTGGTCGAACACCACGACGGCCTGCCTGCCGGTGGCGTGCCGGGCCACCTTGACGGCGTTCTCAACGGCCTCGGCGCCGGAGTTCACCAGGAAGGTGCGCTTCTCGTGGTCGCCGGGGGTCAGCTCGTTGAGCCTCTCGCAGACCTGCACGTACGACTCGTACGGGGTGACCATGAAACAGGTGTGGGTGAAGTCGGCCGCCTGCTTCTGGACGCGCTCGACGACCTTCGGCGCGGAGTTGCCCACGTTCGTCACGGCGATGCCGGAGCCGAAGTCGATCAGAGAGTTCCCGTCGGCGTCCTGGAGGATGCCGCCGCCGGCGCGGGTGACGAAGACCGGCAGCGTGGTGCCGATGCCGGAGGGGACGGCGGCCTGCTTGCGGGCCAGCAGCTCCTGCGACTTGGGGCCTGGGATCGCGGTCACGACGCGCCGCTCCTGGGGAATGCTCATGGGCTCGACGCTACGTCGGGCTCCGACCTGGGCCGATACGTCGATATGGCACACTGGGGGTGCTCGCCTTTGCCGGAATGGACAAACTCGTATGGCACCTTCGCTGCGCACCGTGGTGCGACGGATGAAGTTGCGTCAGCTCGCGGGCGCGGCGGCCTCCGGAGCGCTCGACGCGGAGGTGCGCTGGGTGGCGGTCAGCGAGCTGGAGGACCCGACGCCGTTCCTTGAGGGCTCGGAGCTGCTGCTGACGACCGGGATCCGCCTGGAGGGTGACTTCTCCGGATATGTCGCCCGGCTGGTGGATCGCGAGGTGGCCGGGCTCGGCTTCGGCGTCGGCCTCTCCCACGAGCACGTCCCGGCCGCCCTGGTCGCGGCCGCCGACGAGGCGGGGCTGCCGCTGTTCGAGGTGCCGCGCGAGACGCCGTTCATCGCCATCGGCAAGGTGGTCAGCGAGCTGCTCGCGGCCGAGCAGTACGACGAGATCACCCGCGCCTTCGCCGCGCAGGGGCGGCTGACCCGGGCGGCGCTGCGTCCGGAGGGCATGAACGCGGTCATCGACCGGGTGGCCAAGGAGATCGACGGCTGGGCGATGCTGCTCGACGAGACGGGCGAGGTCCGGCACGCCACGCCGGGGGCCGACGTGCCGGTCGTGGTGGCCGAGCTGCGCCGGCTGCGCGCCGGCGGCCCGGCAAGACCCCAGCCCGCCGGAGCCGAACGCGCACTCCCTGACGAGCCCGCCGCCCCCCAAGGGCCGGTCGGTGAGCGGGTACGCGGCGGTGGTCAGGCTGGTGAGCGGGTGGGGGGCGGCGTGCCGGTCGGGGCACGGAGGCGCGGGGCGGTCCAGGCCGGTGAGCGGGTGCCGGCGAGTCTCGCGTTGTCCGGGCCTGACGAGCACGTCGTGATCCAGCCGCTCGGCGGCGGTCCACGGCCGCGCGGCTTCTTCGCGGTCGGCGCCCGCAGGCCCTTCTCGCCGGTGACCCACACGGTGATCAACGCGGCCGGGTCGCTGCTCACGCTCGCCATGGAGCAGGGCAGGGCCCAGCGGGAGGCCGGTCGGCGGCTCCGCTCGGCCGTGCTGGAACTGCTGCTCGGCGGGGCGGTCGAGCAGGCGCGGGCGGTGGCAGGCACGCTCGGCGCGCGACTGCCCGGCGAGCCGCTGGTGGTCCTCGCAGCGGGCGCGGCCGCCCTGGAGACCCTGGAGCCGCACGGCTTCACAGCACTCCTCGACGACGGCCACAACGGTCCCGGCGGCGCACACGGCGGCGGTCCTGGCAGTGGTTCCGGCGATGGTCCTGGCGGTGGTCATGGTGGCGGTCCCGGTGGTGGTCCCGGTGGTGGTCCCGGTGGTGGTCCCGGTGGTGGTCCCGGTGGTGGTCCCGGTGGTGGTGGCAGGCGGGGGCGTGGTGGTGGGCTTCCGGGTGGGGAGACGGTGAGTGTCTGTCTGGTGGCCGAGGGGGTCGCGGAGAAGGTGGCGCGGGAGGTGGAGGGGCCGGTCGGGCTGAGCTCGCCCTGCCGCTACGACGGCCTGCGCGACGCGCTCGACCAGGCCCGCCGCGCGCTGGCCCACAGCGACGGCGGCATGACGCGCTTCGCCGACCTGGCCGGCCAGGGCCTGCTCGCCCTGCTGGACGCCGACACCCTGCGCGCGTTCTCCGGCGCGCTGCTGGCCCCGCTCACCGCGTACGGCTCCCGCGCCGACCTGGTCGAGTCGCTGCGCGCCTACCTCGACAGCAACGGCCACTGGGACGCAGCCGCCCAGCGGCTCGGCGTCCACCGGCACACGCTGCGCTACCGCATGCGCCGCGTCGCCGAACTCCTCGGCCGCGACCTCGACGACCCGGGCGTACGCGCCGAGCTGTGGCTCGCCCTGGAGGCCGCCCGCCGTTGAGCCCATCACCGGGTCCGCCGCTGGGCCCGGTGATGGGCCCACCGACCTGTGGGTGCGTCAGCGGCCGGGGGCCGACGGGAGGCTGTCCTTGTCCACCAGGTAGCAGCAGATCGTGGCCAGGGTGACCGCCTCGTACGTGCGGTCGTCCCGCAGGTGGCCGGCCCGTTCCAGGCTGATCGCGCCCTGCGCGGCGGCCCAGAGCGCGTCGGCGATCTTGCGTGGCTGGGTCGGCGTCAGGTAGCCGGCGGAGATGCAGTCGGCGATCACCCGGTCGAGGATGTTCAGCGCCGCGCGGGCGAGCGTCCTGGCCCGCTCGCTGGGCTCGAAACCGGGGATGGCCCGTTCGAACATCAGGTTGTAGTAGCCGGGCTCGGACAGGCACGCCTGCCGGTAGGCGGGGCCGAGCGCGGTCAGGTACTCCAGCGGGTTGCGCCGCTGCGGGACCGCTTCGAGAAAGCGGCGGAAACGCTCGAAACCCTCCAGATACAGCGCCTCGGCCAGGCCCTCCCGGTTGCCGAACATCGTGTAGATGACGGTCGTCGTGCAGCCGGCCTCGGCCGCGATCCTGCGCATGGTCAGACTGTCGGGACCCTCGCTCTGAAGCAGGTTCACCGCCACGTCGAGCAGGCGGGAACGGAGTTCGTCGTGGGTGGCGCGCTCGCCCAGCAGGTAGGCGCCCTGCAGGCCCAGCGGCGTCGAGGTCATGCGACCTCCCCAGCGACCAAGGAGCTCAGTGTCCTTGTGACCTCACTTTGCTCGGTCACGGGGCCCACGCCTTTCTGATCGGGGGCCCACCGCGCTGGAGACCCGCACCCGATGACTTAGCCATGGCGGAGATCGCTCAAACCACTCCGCATGGTAAACATCCCGAATTGGGTCTACTTCTGTTACATCATGGGTATACACCAGGGCTTGTACTTAACGGTGAGCGCTCATGGGAGTCTTGTGCACCGTGGTGTAAATCCCCGGACTCCCGCTTGGCATAACGTCGTGGGTATGGACGTGCGTACCTTCTGGCTTGCCGGCCGGCCCGCCACCGGCGAAACCGATCTCACCGTGACCAACCCCCATGACGGTCGTGAGGTCGGCCGGTACTCCGTACCGACCGATGCTCAGGTCGAGGAGGCCGTCGCGGCCGCCCACGCGGTCTCGCGCGAGGCCGCCGCGCTGCCCGTGCACGTACGTGCCGAGGCCCTGGCCCACGTCTCGCGCCGGCTGGCCGAGCGGGCCGACGAGATCGCCCACCTGATCACCGCCGAGAACGGCAAGCCGATCTTCTGGGCGCGCGGCGAGGTCAACCGCGCCATCTCCACGTTCCGCTTCGCGGCGGAGGAGGCCCGCCGCTGGTCGGGCCAGGTGCAGCGGCTCGACACCGAGCCGGCCGCCGCGGGCCGTCTCGCCTACGTCTCCCGCGTGCCCAAGGGACCCGTGCTGGCGATCACCCCGTTCAACTTCCCGCTGAACCTGGTCGCCCACAAGGTCGCGCCCGCCATCGCCGTCGGCGCCCCGATCATCGTCAAGCCCGCGCCCGCCACGCCGCTGTCCTCGCTGGTCCTCGGCGAGATCCTGGCCGAGACCGACCTGCCCGCGGGCATGTTCTCGGTGCTGCCCGTGCCGAACGAGCGCGCCGCCGCCCTCGTCGACGACCCCCGCCTGCCCGTGGTCTCCTTCACCGGCTCCGCGCCCGTCGGCTACGCCATCGCCGACCAGGTGCCGCGCAAGCACGTGACCCTGGAGCTGGGCGGCAACGCCGCGGCCGTCGTGCTGGCCGACGCCGACCTCGACTGGGCCGCGCAGCGCATCGCCCTGTTCTCCAACTACCAGGCCGGTCAGAGCTGCATCGCCGTCCAGCGGGTGATCGTCGAGCAGCCGGTCTACGACGCGTTCGTCGAGCGGCTGCTGCCGGCCGTCGGCGGGCTCGTCACGGGTGACCCGGCCGACGAGAAGACCCAGGTCGGGCCGCTGGTGTCGGAGGCCGCCGCCGAGCGGGTGGAGCAGTGGGTGCGCGAGGCGGTCGCCGCCGGCGCCCGCGTCCTGGCCGGCGGCACCCGCGAGGGCGCCACGGTCGCGCCGACCGTGCTGGCCGACGTCCCGCACGACGCCAAGGTGGCCTGCGAGGAGGTGTTCGGGCCCGTGATGATCCTCCAGCCGGCCGCGTCGATCGACGAGGCGTACGCCATGGTGAACGACTCCAAGTACGGCCTCCAGGCCGGCGTCTTCACCCGCTCCCTGGACGCCGCCTTCAAGGCCAACCGCGAGCTGGAGGTCGGCGGCGTGATCATCGGCGACGTGCCGTCGTACCGGGCCGACCAGATGCCGTACGGCGGCGTGAAGGACTCCGGCATCGGCCGCGAGGGCCTGCACTCGGCCATGGAGGACCTGACCTACGAGAAGGTCATGGTGCTCACCGGCCTGTCGCTGTAGCTCCCGGCCCGGCCCGGCCCGCCCCGCCCCGCGCCGCCCCGGCGCGGGGCGGTCGTGTGTCCGGGCGGGGACCGCCGAGCCGCCGCGGTCGTCAGGCGCGTTCGGCCGTGGCGTAGACCGTCCTGGCGGCCTGGCCGAAGTACGGGCCGTACATGGTGTGCTGGTCGTCGCTGTACTTGAAGCTGCTCAGCGAGGTGATCGTGCCGCGGCCGGTCATCGGGTCGAAGCCGGACAGCCAGGGGCCGCCGCTCGACCCGGCGGTCATGGCGCAGCCGAGCCCCTGGTCGCGCGTCTGCTTGTACGGGTCGTCGCGCAGCCGCCCGGCGCAGTAGACGAGCTGGTCGCCGTCGTAGGGCGGGTCGGCCGGGTAGCCGAAGCCGTAGGTCTGGCCGCCGCGCCGGGTGTTGAAGGCGATGTCCTGGGTGCCCACCACGTCGGCGACGTGCCGCCCGCCCGAGGTGGCCAGGGCGACCATGCCGACGTCGTGGTTGTCGTCGCCGGAGCGCGACCATGGGGCCGAGACGAACATGCGGCGGGCCGCGTACTGGCCGTAGGGCTGCTCGCCGCCCCTGCCGTAGCCGGGGACGAACGTCCAGTTCTGGGCCCATTCGCCGGCGCCGTCCTTGACGCAGTGGCCGGCGGTGACGACGAGGTCCTTGCTGGCGCTGGTGACCGTGCTGGCCGAGCAGACGAAGTCGGCGCCCGCCAGGGTCAGGAACACCCGCCCGGTGGTGCGGGTCACGGCTCCGCCGGTGCTCCAGCGCGCGCCGATCGTGCTGGCCTGGGGCCTGGACGACGCCTGATGGCGCCGGCGGCCGACGTTGATCTCGGTACGGCCGCCGGACCCGCCGGACCCGCCCGGCTCGGCCTGCGCCCCGCCGCGCCCGGTCAGGCCGCTGAGCAGGCCGTCGCCGTCGGTCACGGAGTCGAGCAGGCCGATGGGCAGGGCCGCCGCCATGCGTTGCGGGGTCCAGTAGCCGAGCACGCGCCGCTGCTCGGCGTCGCTCCGCGCGGCCTCGTGCTCGACCACCATGCCGAGCTGAGCAGCGGCGTGCTCGACGGCGGGACGATCGACCTGGTGCTGGCCGGGGACCGCGCCGAGGATCGCCGGTCCCGTCAGCCCCGCGATCAGCGGGACGGCCGCAAGCAGGGAGGTGCTCAGGGTCATGGCCCCCGAGTGTGCACCACGAGATGTGTTCTTGCGGCTACTTTCCGTGAATTGAATCAGAGTGCGCTGGTGGTTTGCGCTGCTTGGTACACGGCCTGCGCTTCGTTTCCGAAATAGGGGCCGAACATCCAGTTGGGGGCGAAGTTGTATTTGAAGCTGTTGACCGAGTTCTGCGTGCCGAGACCGGTCGACTCGTCGAAATTCAGCATCCACGGGCCGCCGCTCGCGCCGCCGGTCATGTCGCAGGTCAGGCCGAGGTCGTCGGAGAGCAGGAAGTCGTCGAACGTGCGTCCGCTGCAGTAGATGAGCTTCGAGCCGTCGTAGGGGGCCGCGGCCGGGTAGCCGAAGGAGTGCATCTGCCGGCCGCGTTGCTGGTTGAAGGCCACGCCCTGGCCGCCGACGACGTCCACCAGGCTCTTGCCGTCCACCTGGGCCACCACGGCGGCGGCCACGTCGAAGTCGACGTCCTCACTGGCGTTCCACTGGGGGGTGGTCAGCAGCTTGGCGGCCGGCCAGGTGCCGAAGGGGCGCCGGCCGGCGGCGTAGCCGGGCACGAACACCCAGTTGGTGTGGAAGGCGCCGCCGAGCTTGACGCAGTGGCCGGCGGTCAGCACCACGCTCTTGTTCGCGCTGGTCACCGCCGAGCCCGAGCACGAGGCGCTGCGTCCCTGGTAGGTGAAGAACACCCGGCCGGTGGTCTGCGCGACGGCGCCGCCGCCCCAGGGGGCGCCGGAGCTGTTCGCCGACCGGAGCTGCCGCCCGTCGCCCCGGCCGCCGGTGGGCGGCGCCTGCCAGGGGGTGCCGCCGTCGGGCTCGCCGGGCCCGGCCGCCGCGCCGCGGGACGCCTTCCCGCCGTTCTTGGGCGCGGGCAGGTCGAGCGGCTGCGCGCTCTCCATGCGCGCCTCGGTCCAGTACCGCGCGACCTGCCGTTGCTCGGACGCCGAGTCCGCGGCGGCGTGCTGGGCGGGACGGGGTGCCGCGCCGGCCTGGGCCGCGGTGCCGGGGAGCAGGGCGATGCTCCCGGCGGCGAAGGTGAGGACGGGGAGCAGGGCAGATCTGCGGCGCATTACGTAACCTCCCGAAACCGGAGCTGGGGCTTGGAAGGTAGCCGCACAATAATCAGGATTTCTCCAGAAATGCGCATCCCGATATAGCGATATCTGGACATAAATGGCGTGGGTTATCGCGCGTCACTCAGGAGCCGGGATCGCGCCGGTCGGCCCCTCACGTGCCCGTCCGCGTCCGGCAGCGGGGACAATGGACACGTGCATGCAGAGACCCTCCGCTCCGTCGTCGTGCTCGGCTCCACCGGCTCGGTCGGCACCCAGGCCCTCGACGTCATCGCCGCCGACCCCAACCGGTTCAAGGTCGCCGGGCTCGCGGCCGGGGGCGGCAGGGTCGAGGAGCTGGCCGCGCAGGCGGCCCGGTTCGGCGTGGAGGTCGTGGCGGTGGCCGACGCCGCCGCCGTCCCGGCGCTGAAGGAGGCGCTGGCCGCGCGCGGGGCGTCCCCCGTCGTGCTGGGCGGTCACGAGGGCGTCGCCGAGGTCGCGGGCTGGCGGTGCGACACCGTGCTCAACGGCATCACCGGCGCGCTGGGCCTGACGTCCACGCTGGTCGCGCTGGAGGCCGGCCGCACGCTCGCGCTGGCCAACAAGGAGTCCCTGATCATCGGCGGGCCGCTGGTCAAGCGGCTGGCCGCGCCGGGGCAGATCCTCCCGGTCGACTCCGAGCACTCGGCGGTGCAGCAGTGCCTGTGGGCCTCCGGCCCCGGCGGCCACGACCCCGCCGCCGTCAGGCAGCTCGTCATCACCGCCAGCGGCGGCCCGTTCCGGGGCATGAAGCGCGAGGAGATGGCCGACGTCACCCCCGAGATGGCGCTGGCCCACCCCACCTGGTCCATGGGCCCGGTCATCACCATCAACTCCGCCACGCTGGTCAACAAGGGGCTGGAGGTCATCGAGGCCCACCTGCTGTTCGACATCGGCTTCGAGCGCATCGAGGTCGTCGTCCACCCGCAGTCGGTGATCCACTCCATGGTCGAGTACGTCGACGGCTCCACCATCGCCCAGGCCAGCCCGCCCGACATGCGCCTGCCGATCGCGCTCGCGCTGGCCCACCCGGCCCGCGTGCCCGGCGCCGCCCGGCCCGTCGACTGGACCAAGGCCCACACCTGGACCTTCGAGCCGCTCGACGACGCGGCCTTCCCGGCCGTCGCGCTGGCCCGGCACGTCGGCGCCCAGGGCGGCACCGCGCCCGCCGTCTACAACGCCGCCAACGAGGTCTGCGTCGAGGCGTTCGCCAGGGGCGGGCTGCGTTTCCCCGCGATCGTCGACACGGTCGCCCAGGTCGTCGAGGAACACCGCGTCACCCCGGCCTCCAGCGTGGAGGAGGTGCTGGCCGCCGACGCCTGGGCCCGGGCGCGTGCGGCCGAACTCACAGCCGGGCAGTCCTTCTAGCTACCTAGACTGGGTAGCGTCGTCACACCTAAGGGTAGAAATGTCTTCTGTAGCACTTGGCATCCCGACGGTCCGCCCCAAGCCGCTCGCCGAACGCCGGCACTCCCGCCAGATCATGGTCGGCAGCGTTCCCGTGGGCGGCGACGCGCCCGTCTCCGTCCAGTCGATGACGACGACGGTCACCGCCGACGTCAACGCCACGTTGCAGCAGATCGCCGAGCTGACGGCGTCCGGCTGCCAGATCGTGCGCGTGGCCGTCCCGTCGCAGGACGACGCGGACGCGCTGCCGATCATCGCGAAGAAGTCCCAGATCCCGGTCATCGCCGACATCCACTTCCAGCCGAAGTACGTGTTCGCGGCCATCGAGGCGGGCTGCGCGGCGGTCCGCGTCAACCCGGGGAACATCAAGAAGTTCGACGACAAGGTGGGCGAGATCGCCAGGGCGGCCGCCGACCACGGCGTGCCGATCAGGATCGGCGTCAACGCCGGGTCGCTCGACCCCCGCCTGCTCCAGAAGTACGGCAAGGCCACGCCCGAGGCGCTGGTCGAGTCCGCGCTGTGGGAGTGCTCGCTGTTCGAGGAGCACGGCTTCAGGGACATCAAGATCTCGGTCAAGCACAACGACCCGGTCGTCATGATCAACGCTTACCGGCTGCTCGCCGCCAAGTGCGACTACCCGCTCCACCTCGGCGTCACCGAGGCCGGCCCCGCCTTCCAGGGCACCGTCAAGTCCGCCGTGGCGTTCGGCGCGCTGCTGGCCGAGGGCATCGGCGACACCATCCGCGTCTCGCTGTCCGCGCCGCCCGTCGAGGAGGTCAAGGTCGGCGCCCAGATCCTGGAGTCGCTGGGCCTGCGCGAGCGGGGGCTGGAGATCGTCTCCTGCCCGTCGTGCGGCCGGGCCCAGGTCGACGTCTACACGCTGGCCGAGCAGGTCCAGGCCGGTCTGGAGGGGCTCAAGGTCCCGCTGCGGGTGGCCGTCATGGGCTGCGTCGTCAACGGCCCAGGCGAGGCGCGCGAGGCCGACCTCGGCGTCGCCTCCGGCAACGGCAAGGGCCAGATCTTCGTCAAGGGCGAGGTCATCAAGACCGTGCCCGAGTCGCAGATCGTCGAGACCCTGATCGAGGAGGCCCTGCGGCTGGCCGAGGAGATGGGCGTCGAGGTCGACCTCGACGACGACGACGTCGCCGGGCCCCAGGTGACCGTGGGCTGAGCGCCCGCCGGGGCCGGTAACCCGGTGCAATGGCCCCATTACAAACTGGCAAGCCTTTCCCCATTCCCAGCGTCATGACCCGCTCGCCCGCGGGAGCATCACAGGGCCATGACGAGGGGGAGGGGCTGGGTGAAGCGCGTATTCAGTGTTGCCGTCGGCATCGCGGTGCTGGTCGCCGGGGTTGTCAGCGCGGACGGAGTGGCGTCGGCCGGCAGGGGCGCGGCCTGGGGGGCGCAGCAGGTGGTCTGGGGGCCGTGCCCGGCGAAGGAGGGCAAGACGGTCCGGGCCGACCTTGAGTGCGCCACCGTACGCGTGCCGCTCGACTACCGCGACTCCTGGGGCCAGTCGATCAAGCTGGCGATCAACCGCATCAAGGCCAAGGTGTCCAGGGACGGCAACCATCTCGGCACCCTGCTGATCAACCCGGGCGGCCCGGGGGCCTCGGGCCGTGACCTGACCGAGTTCGTCTCGAACGGGCTGCCGAACCGGCTGGGCGAGCGTTACGACGTCGTCGGGTTCGACCCGCGCGGGGTCGGCGGCAGCGAGCCGTCGCTCCACTGCGTGGACCCCGACACCTACTACCGGGCGCCGCGGCCCGACGCGGTGCCGCACACGGCCGGCGACGAGAGCAAGCTGCTGGCCAGGGCCGACGAGTACGCCACCCGCTGCGGCGACCTCTGGGCCTGGATGCTGCCGCACCTGACGACCGAGAACTCGGCCAGGGACATGGACACGATCAGGGCGGCCCTGGGCGAGGAGAAGATCAGCTACCTGGGCTACTCGTACGGCACCTACCTCGGGGCCGTCTACGCCACCCTGTTCCCGCAGCGGGTCAGGCGGCTGGTCATGGACAGCACGGTCAACCCCGAGGGCGTCTGGTACCGGTCGAACCTGGGCCAGGACGTCGCCTTCGAGCGCCGCCACCGCGCCTTCCTCGCCTGGACGGCCCGGCACAACGACGTCTACCGGCTGGGCGGCACGCTGAAGCAGACCTCGTTCGCCTACTACGCGATGCGCGACCGGCTGCGCACCCGCCCGGCCGGCGGCGTGGTGGGGCCGAGCGAGCTGGACGACACCTTCACCCTCGGCGGGTACACCGACCGGGTGTGGCCGGAGTTCGCCCGCGCCTGGTCCGCCTACGTGCGCAAGGGCGACGTGCAGCCGCTGGTGGAGGCGTACAACCGGCGCGGCAAGAACGACGCCGACGACGAGAACGGCTACGCCGTCTACCTCGGCGTGCAGTGCCGCGACGCCGCGTGGCCGCGCGACTGGGACAAGTGGCGCACCGACATGGCCCGCCTCCACCGCAGGGCGCCGTTCCTGACCTGGCCGAACGCCTGGTTCAACGCGCCGTGCGCGTTCTGGCCGGTCAAGGGCGGCACGCCGGTCGCGGTGCACGCCTCGCCGAAGCTGCCGCCGGTGCTGTTCCTGCAGTCGCGCGACGACGCCGCGACGCCGTACCGGGGGGCGCTGGCCATGCGCCGGCGGTTCCCGCGCAGCGGCATGGTGATCGACGAGGGCGGCAACCACGGTGTGTCGCTGGCCGGCAACCGGTGCGTGGACGGCCACCTCGCGGCGTACCTGGCCGACGGCACCCTGCCGGCCCGGACGGCGTCCTGCGCGGCCCTGCCGGACCCGTCGCCCGCCGCCCACCTGGCCGCCCACATGGCCGCGGGAGGCGCGCAGGGTCACGATCGGCTCACCGACGTGCTGTCCCGGTGAGCTATTCGGGGGACGTTCGCGTAGTCTGACCATGTGATGCTGCGTACATCGGCGTCGCGCGTGCTCGACGACAGCGACCGGGACGAGGTTCTCGCCCTGCTTGACTGCGATCCGGTCGCCAACGTCTTCGTCTCCTCCCGGGTGCGGGCCGTCGGACTCAATCCGGCACGCCTCGGGGGGCAGATGTGGGGGTTCGGGCCGCGCGGCGGGCTCGTGTCGCTCTGTTACGCCGGCGCCAACATGGTCCCGGTCAACGCCGGCCCCGAGGCCGTGCACGCGTTCGCCGACCGTGCCCGCAAGCAGGGGCGCAGGTGCTCGTCCATCGTGGGCCCCGTCGAGGCGGTGTCCCTGCTGTGGGAGCGGCTGGAGCCGCACTGGGGCAGGGCGCGGGCCATCCGGTGGGCGCAGCCGGTGATGGCGACCTCCAGCAAGGCCCCCGTGCCCGCCGATCCGCTGGTGCGCCGGGTGCGGCCCGAGGAGTTCGACATCGTGCTGCCGGCGTGCGTGGCGATGTTCACCGAGGAGGTGGGCGTCTCGCCCAACCTCGGCGACGGCGGCGCGCTCTACCGCACCCGGGTCGCCGAGCTGATCCGCATCGGCCGCTCCTACGCCCGCATCGACGACGGCCGGGTGGTGTTCAAGGCGGAGGTGGGCGCGGTCACGCCGCACGCCTGCCAGATCCAGGGCGTGTGGGTGGCCCCCGACCAGCGCGGCAAGGGCCACGCGGTGGCGGGCATGGCGGCGGTCGTGGAGGCGGCGATGAGCTGCTTCGCCCCCGTCGTGTCGCTCTACGTCAACGACTTCAACCACTCGGCGCGGGCCGTCTACCGCAAGGTGGGGTTCCGCGAGGTGGACACCTTCATGTCGGTGCTGTTCTGAGGGTGTGCGGCTAGAGGCGGACCAGCTTGTCGAACAGCCGGGCCAGCTCGGTGCCGGGGTCGGCGGTGAGGCCGGCGTGCACCGGCCCGGTCTGGACGATCGTGCTGCGCGGCGCGGTCAGCCAGCGGAACCGGCCGCCCAGCGGCTCGCTCGCGAGGGGGCCCGGCCGGTCGCCGCAGGCCCGCTCGTAGGCGCTGAGCGCGTGGCGCACGCCGTCGAGGTCGGCGCCGGGGTCGAGGGCGCGCAGGCGGGCCGGGTCGAGGTGCACGCGCGCGCACAGGTAGTCGCGTGGCTGGCAGTAGAGCAGCACGCCGGCGTTGATCAGCTCGCCGCGCTCGACCTTCGGCATGACGCGGATCACCGCGTACTCGTAGACGTCTCTGGTCACCGGCTGCCTCCCCGCCAGAATTCGCCGACCGAGCCGGGCCCGGCCGCCCTGCGTTCCTTGTCGGGGCCGCGCAGCAGCCACTCGCGCGGCCCGTGCGCCCGGCTCAGCAGATGGTCGATGTAGGACTCCCGGACGGCCTGGGCGGAGTCGAAGCCCGGCTCGCCGTCGAGCCATTCGTCGGGCACCAGGGCCGTCACCTCGCCGAGCAGGTCGCGGGTGATCCGGCCGGCCAGCTCGTCGCCGGCGGCGGGCACGTCGGGCGCGAACGGCGCGAGCACGTGGTCGCCGGTGTCGAAGGCGCGCTGCGGGTCGGCCGTGCGCCAGTTGTGGTGGAACCACAGGGCCGCGCCGTGGTCGATGAGCCAGATGTCGCGGTGCCAGACCAGGAGGTTGGGGTTGCGCCAGCTCCGGTCGATGTTGTGGATCAGGCCGTCGAACCAGACCACCCTGGAGGCGAACACCGGGTCGGGGATCCAGCCCAGGGGGTCGAACCCGAGCGCGCCGGGCAGGAAGTCGACGGCCAGGTTGAGGCCGGTGCTGGCCTTGAGGAGGTCCTGGACCTCCTCGTCGGGCTCGCGGACGCCGAGCTGCGGGTCGAGGTCGATGAGCTTGAGCTCGGGAGTGCGCAGCCCCAGCCGGCGGCCCAGCTCGGCGGCGATGATCTCCGCGACCAGCACCCGCCGGCCCTGCCCCGCCTCGCGGAACTTCACCACGTACGTGCCGAGGTCGTCGGCCTCGACCACGCCCGGCAGCGACCCGCCCTCCCGCAGCGGGGTCACATATCGGGTGGCTGCGATCTTTTCCAGCACGGGACGAGGCTATCGTCCCCCTGGCCCCCATCCGTAACTCCGGGCCGGTTCAACGCGCCGGTGGCCGGACAGGACGGGCGAAAGGGGCGAACGGCTGCCGCAACGAGGCTTCGACGGCGGTGAACGCGTAGTCGAGCATGGCGTGTTCGTAGGCCGTCTTCGCCTCGGCGAGCGGGCGGCCCGCGGCGGCGGCAGCGGCCAGCTCCGCGCTCAGGGTGCGCGCGTCGCGCAGCGCGACGTTCGCGCCCTCGCCGCGCCCCGGGCTCATGCTGTGCACCGCGTCGCCGAGCAGGGTCACCGCGGGCTCGTCCCAGGGGCGCACCCGCCGGGCCGAGTGGGTGTGCACCAGGAACGTCGCCTCGGGGTCGGCCCGCTCGACGATCCGGCGCACGCCCTCGTGCCAGCCGGCGACCGTGGCGAGCGCGAGCCGGTGCAGGGCGGCGGGGGAGGTGTCGTCCGGCAGGGGGCCGGGGGCGGTCAGCGTCCAGGAGAAGTAGCCGGGGACGTCGGTCAGCTCCAGGCCGGGGGCGTGCCGGGCGGCGGCCTCGGCCACCGGCGCGCAGGGGCGGCAGGTGGCGACCGAGATCGCGGTGTGGTCGGGCGCGGTGACGCGGTTGAAGGTGTCGACCAGGTCGGCGGGCGTGGCGGCCAGCAGGTCGGGGGTCAGGACGGTCCTGCCGTACAGGGCCCAGTCGAGCCGGTCCACGACGGCGTCGGGGAGGAGCTGGGCGCGGACGCGGGAGCCGACGCCGTCCGCGCCGGCGAGCAGGTCGCCGTCCAGGGCGGAGCCGCCGGCGAGGTGGGCGCGGACGCGGCCGCCGGGCAGCGGCTCGTACCGGCTGAACTCGGTGCCGAAGCGCACGTCGAGGCCGGACAGCAGGATCTCGCGCAGGGTGAGCCGGTTGACGCCGAAGCCGGCCACGCCGGGGAGCTGCGGCGGGACGTCCTTGGAGAACTTGGGGACGAGCCGGGTGTCCATGAAGGTCATGCGGGTGGCCGGGCGGATGGAGGTGGCCACGGCCAGGTCGTACAGGTCGGGGGGCAGGATCTCGCGCAGCGCCGCGGCGCCGGTCTCCTTGAGGCTGATGCGGTACCCCTGGGGGCGGTGGCCGGCCGAGGGGTCGCGCTCCAGGACGGTGACCTGGAAACCCGCCGTGCGCAGGCCCTGGGCCAGGGATAAGCCGCCGATGCCGCCTCCCGCGACGATGATGTGGGCAGAAGTGTCCATGGATCCGACGATAGACGATAGCTGTCGCGACAGTAAATGCTTGCGCCAGCTATTCTGGTCGCGTGACCGACGATCGAATGCCGCCGTCGTTCGAGCTGGTGCTGGGCGGCGGGTCGCTGCTCGTGCAGGTCGGACGGGAGCTCAACACCGAGACCGAGCGCCGCCTGGCTCCGCTCGGGCTCACCGCGCAGCAGGCGGCGCTGCTGCTGCACGCGGCGGGCGGGCGCAGCACGCCCGGCGTGCTGAAGGGCCGGCTCGGCACGGACACGGCCGGGATGACCCGGCTGCTGGACCGGCTGGAGGCCAAGGGGCTGCTGCGGCGGGTCCGGCGGCCGGAGGACCGGCGCTCGGTCGTCATCGAGCTGACGGACGAGGGGCACGCGCTGGTGCCGCGCCTGCCGCCGATCTTCGGCGGGGTCAGCCGCCAGGTCTTCTCGGGCTTCTCCGGGGAGGAGATCGAGCAGGTCACGGGCATGCTGCGGCGGATCATGGCCAACCTCGCCGAAGGGGGGCCGTGACCGGGACGCGCGCGCGCCGCGCCTCCCGGCCAGCATCGCCGGGGCTGCCGGAGCCCCCGGGGCTCAGGGGTCAGAGTTTGGCGATGACCTCCTCGGCGAAGCGCTCCATCGTGGCGATCTTGAGGTCGAGGCTGTCCTCGCCGTACCGGGCCTTCTCCTCAGGGGTGGCCAGCCACCAGGGTGCCGCCATGGTGGCGGTCACGCCCTTGGCGGCGAAGCGGCGGTAGGTCTCGGCGTCCGGCAGCACGGCCAGCGGGGCGACGATGTCGAACGGGCCCGTCCTGCCGTTCTCGTCGAGGTGCCGGCGGAGGGTGTCGAGCACCGGGTCGAGCTGCTCCTCGGTGTAGATGCGGTTGCCCAGCCAGCCGTCGCCGAAGCGGGCGGCCCGGCGCAGCGCCGCCTCGCTGTCGCCGCCCACGTAGACGGGCACGGGCCCGGCCGGCGTGGGGGAGATCGACAGCGGCGGCAGGCCGTCCAGCTCGACGGTCTCGCCCGACCACAGGGCGCGCAGCGTGGGCAGCATCCGGTCGAGGCGGCGGCCCCGGGTGTGGAAGTCCTGGCCGGTGCCGAGGAACTCCTCCTCGCACCACCCCACCCCGACCCCGAACGTCACCCGTTCCCGCGACAGCACCGCCGCCGTGGAGACCAGCTTGGCCACGGTGAACAGGTCGCGGGCGGGGGCGATGTAGACGTTCGGCGAGAAGCGCAGCGTCGTGGTGGCCGTGGCCATCGCGCCGATCGTCACCCACACGTCGGGCCAGTGCGTCTCGGCGCTCCACCGGGGCGCGCCCGACCGCGAGTACGGGTACCGCGAGGCGAAGTCGGCGTAGAACAGGTGGTCCGACAGCGTGAAGGTGTCGAAGCCGCAGCGCTCGGCCGCCCGCGCCAGCTCCACGAACTGGTCGGTCGGGACGAACGACGCCCCCAGCCACATCTTCATCGGAACTCCGGCGCGACCTTGGTGGCGAACATCTCCAGGTTCCGCTTGACCGTGTCCAGCGGGAGCACGCCCTGCTGCCCCTGCATGTACAGGCCGAACCACTCCAGGTCCGGCATGCGGTCGAGCATGCGCTGGATGCCGCGCTTGACGTCGTCCGGCGTGCCGAACAGCGCCATCTCCACGTCGTTCATGCGCTTGGCGTCGCCCTTCTCGGGGGAGATCGGCTTGTGCTTCTCGTCCTCCTTCTTGCGCAGCACCTCCAGGTAGCCGAAGGGGCCGAAGAAGGCGGCGAAGTCCTTGGGGATGCTGCGGCCGAAGGTGTTGATGGCCTCCTCGGTGGTGTCCGCGATGCCGACGATCTTCAGGATGCCGGTGTGCTCGCCCAGCTTGTAGTGACGGCCCTGCCGGGCCGACTCCTCCTGGTAGAGCTTGGCCTTGGCGGCGTGGTCGTCGGGGTTGGGGGTGAACATCCACGGCAGGATGTCCTCCTGCGCGGCCCTGATCACCGACCGGTCGGAGATCGTGAACGGCTGCCACAGCTCCGGATGCGGGTTCTGGTACGGCCGGGGGCAGACCGAGATGGCCTGGATCTTCCCGTCGTCGGAGACCTCGCCGGGGGCCCCGAAGGTCTTGGTCCATTCCATCGCGGGCCAGCCCTCGATACCGTCGTAGGGGTATGGCACCTCGTAGTCCAGCACGTCGGACTTGTAGCGGAGGGTCTCCTGCGTCCAGGCCATCTTCATGATCTTCAGCACCTCGCCGAAGACGTCGAAGTTCCGCGTGTCCGAGGCCGAGCCGTCGGACCGGGCGGCGGCGGCCTGCCAGCGCTGGCCGAGGACGTTCATCCAGCGGTTCTGGTAGCCGCGGGCCACGCCGAGCCGCAGGCGGCCCTTGCTGAACTGGTCGAGCAGCGCCACGTCCTCGGCGGCCCTGATCGGGTCCCAGGCGGGCAGCACCATGCCGAGCGGGGCGAGCAGGATGCGCTCGGTCCGCGCGGCGAGGTCGGTGAGGAACATCAGCGGATTGACCGAGAACTCCATCCCCTCGGAGTGGAAGTGGTGCTCGGTCATCATCAGCGCGTCGAACCCGATCTGGTCGGCGTGGACGGCTATCTCCCGCACCTCGTGCAGCAGCCGCTGATAAGACTCGGTGTCGCGTCCGATGGGACGCCGTGCCTTGGCGTTCTCCTCGGCCGCGTATCCAGAGCCTGGAATCTGCGGATTCAGGAAGATAGAGAACTTCACCGGGAACCTCTTTCCGCGGACGTCGCCTTGCAAGCTACCCTGGAAATCTTAGCCGAGCAATCGCTTGGTTGACATGAGGAGGCCGTATGAGGCTGGGTGTCACGATGTTCGCCACGGATCTGGCCATGCCGGTCCAGGACCTCGCGGCCGCGGCCGAGGAGCGCGGGTTCGACTCGCTCTACCTGCCCGAGCACACCCACATCCCGGTCAGCCGCCGCACGCCGCCCGCCGGCGGCCAGGCCGAGCTGCCCGAGGAGTACAAGCGCACCCTGGACCCGCTGGTCGCGCTCTCCTTCGCCGCCGCCGCGACCCGGCGGCTGCGCGTCGGCACCGGCATCCTGCTCGCCGCCCAGCGCGACCCGATCGTGACCGCCAAGGCCCTGGCCACGCTCGACCACCTGTCGGGCGGGCGCGTGGTGGTCGGCGTCGGGTTCGGCTGGAACGTCGAGGAGATCGAGAACCACGGCGTGCCGTACGGGCGGCGGCGCGAGGTCGCCCGGCGCAACGTGCTGGCCATGCGGGCCTTCTGGCGGGACGAGGTGGCCGCCGTCGAAGGGCTCGAGCCGTCCTGGTCGTGGCCCAAACCCGCGCACGACCTGCCCGTCTACCTCGGCGGGGCGGCCGGGCCGAAGCTGTTCGCCCACATCGCCGAGTACGGCGACGGCTGGATGCCCATCGGCGGCAAGGGCATCAAGGACGCGCTGCCCGCCCTGCGCGAGGCGTGCGAGAAGGCCGGGCGGCCGATGGCCAGGGTGATCCCGTTCGGGACGCTGCCCACCAGGGAGAAGCTGGACTACTTCGCCGGGCTCGGCATCGAGGAGGCCGTGGCCACCCTGCCGAGCGGCCCGGCGGACGCCGTGCTGCGCGCCCTCGACGGCTACGCCGCGCTGCTGCCGGCGGTGTCATAATGACGCCCTATGTCCGAGCTCCGTGCTGATGATCCCCGACGGCTGGGGGAGTACCGGCTCTCGCGCCGGCTCGGGCAGGGCGGCCAGGGCGTCGTCTTCCTCGGTCACTCGGCGGCCGGGGCGCAGGTCGCGATCAAGCTGCTGCACGCGAGCGTGTCCAAGGACGCCGACGTGCGGCGCAGGTTCCTCGGCGAGGTCGAGGCGGTGCGCCGGGTCGCGGCCTTCTGCACCGCCCAGCTCCTCGACGCCGACCTCGACGGCGACCGGCCCTACCTGGTCAGCGAGTACGTCGAGGGGCCGTCGCTGGGCGAGCACGTGGTGGCCGGTGGGCCGCGGAGCGGCGGCTCGCTCGACCGGCTGGCCATCGGCACCGCCACCGCCCTGGGGGCGATC
Source organism: Nonomuraea sp. NPDC049646 (assembly GCF_044465525.1). Classification (NCBI taxonomy): domain Bacteria; kingdom Bacillati; phylum Actinomycetota; class Actinomycetes; order Streptosporangiales; family Streptosporangiaceae; genus Nonomuraea; species Nonomuraea sp. NPDC049646. The sequence continues at coordinate 22,773 of NZ_JBITLU010000004.1, forward strand.
CACCGGGCGGGGGTCGTCCACCGGGACCTGAAGCCGGGCAACGTGCTGCTCAGCCTCGACGGGCCGCGGGTGATCGACTTCGGGGTGTCCCGGCTGATGGACGCCGCCGCCACCACGACCAGGTCGCCCATCGGCACGCCGGCCTACCTGTCGCCCGAGCGCATCAACGGGGAGCCGGCGGGGCCGCCCGCGGACATGTGGGCGTGGGGGCTGACCGTGGCGTACACGGCCGGGGGGCGGCACGCGTACATGGCGGACACGTACCCGGAGGTCCTGGCCCGGATCCTGTACGGCAAGCCGGACCTGCGCGGGTTGTCGGGGCGGCTGCGGGAGATCGTGGAGGCGTGCCTGGCCCACGACCCGCGCGACCGTCCGGACGCCGAGGAGACGCTGCGCGCGCTGCTCGGCCAGGACGGCGGAACCGGCGACGTCCTCCCCTCCGGCGCCCAAGCCGCCACCCCCACCCCACCACCCCCCTCCCCCCGCCCCACCCCGATCACCCCCACCCCCACGACCACCCCCGACAGGACCCCCACCACAGCGCCCGGGCGAGCCCCCACCTCACCTGCCGAAGGCACGCCCGCCGTCGCGGCCTTCCCTCTCTCCGAAGGGACGACCGCCGTCGCGGCCGGGGGAGTGGCCGCCGCCCCTTCCCCCAAGGGGACGCCCGCCGTCGCGTGGCGGAGGTGGCAGGTGGGCGTGGCGGTGGCCGGGGTCGTGCTCGGGGTCGCAGGGTTCGTGTTCTGGTGGCGCACGTCCCAAGAACCCGGCCTGGACGGCACCCGGAAGGGGACGTCCCAGCACGCCCCCACCCCGACCACCGAAAAACCGGACACCACCCGCACCGCCCTCGACGGCACCTGGACGGGATCGGCCGAGCACCCCACGGCCGGCCGGGTCTTCCCGGTCGAGCTGCGCCTGCGCGCCGACGGCGAGTCCACCATGCGCTGGGGCGCCGACCTGCACTGCTCCGGCCGGCTCGCCCCCACAAAGAGCGCCGTCGTGTACGCGCTCGGCCAGGTCAAGGGCCAGGCGTGCCACGCCGGGACGGTCCGCATCGTCCCCTCGGACGACCCCGACCGGTTCCTGGTCAAGGTGACCCGGTCCGACACCGGCGCCGTCATGTACGCGGGCCAGCTCTCCCGTGCCACCTGACCGGCTGTGTCACGGTCAGGCGGCGATTGGCGTGCACACTGTTGACTGAACGCCGCCCGTTGCCTTCAGTGGAGAGCAAGAAGGGGTGGCGGCGAGGGGAGGCGCCCCGTGCCGACGGCGCAGCCGCTGAGAACGGGGGACCCGCACAGACTCGGCGAGTACGAGCTCGCCGGGCGGCTGGGTGAAGGCGGGCAGGGCGCGGTGTTCCTCGGTTCGCGAAGCGGCGAGAGGTACGCGGTCAAGCTGCTGCACGGGCCCGTGGGGGATGAGCAGGGCGCGTTCCTGCGCGAGGTGGAGCTGGCCAAGCACGTGGCGCGGTTCTGCACGGCCCAGGTGATCGACGCCGGGTTCGACGAGGGCCGGCCGTACATCGTGAGCGAGTACGTCGACGGGCCCTCGCTGCACCGGGAGGTCTCGCTGACCGGGCCGCGGCACGGCGGAGCGCTGGAGCGGCTGGCGGTCGGCACCGCGACCGCGCTGGCCGCGATCCACCGGGCGGGCATCGTGCACCGGGACTTCAAGCCGCAGAACGTGCTGCTCGGGCCCGACGGGCCGCGGGTGATCGACTTCGGGCTGGCCAGGGCGCTGGACGCGGCGGCCACGGTGACGAACAGGGGCGTGGGCACGCCGGCGTACATGGCTCCCGAGCAGATCACCGCCTCGGCCGTGACCGGGGCGGCCGACGTCTTCTCCTGGGGCGCGACGATGTGCTTCGCGGCCAACGCGAGCGCGCCGTTCGGGCAGGACTCGGTGGCGCCGGTGCTGCACCGCATCCTGACCGCGCCGCCCGAGCTGGGCCGGCTGGACGGGCGGCTGCGCGTGCTGGTCGCCGCCTGCCTGGACAAGGACGTCAGGAACCGGCCCACCAGCAGGGAACTGCTGCTCGCGCTGCTCGGCGAGCCGGACGCGCCGGACCGGGGGCACGGCGACGTGCCGCTGGTCCCCGGGCAGCGTCCCCCCGTGCCGCTGGCCGAGCCGGAGGTCACCGGCGTGGCCGGCGCCTACCACCTGCGCTCGCGGACGGGAGCCGGGCCGGAACCTCCCACGTCCACCGGCCCGGCGGCCCAGCCCGGCCCGACGACGCCGGTCGAGGCGCCCCCGCCAGGCCCGACGACGCCGGTCGGTGCGCCCCCGCCAGGCCCGAGGCCGTCGGACGGCCTGCGGACGCGGGCCGGGACGGGCGCGCCGGACCGGCCGGGCCGGGGACGCGGGGCCCGGTGGGTGCAGGCGGTCGTGGCGGTGTGCGCGGCGCTGGTGGTGACCGCGGTCGTGCTCACCGTGATCGTGCCCGCGCTCAACGGCCACCGCTCCGGCCAGGCGTCCGTGCTGCCGGCGCCGCCGCCGCGCCCGGCGGGTTCGGCGCACGCCTCCTCGCGGCCGGGCGGGAAGACGGCGGACCGGCAGCGCGTGCCCACCGTCGCGCCCGCCGTCGAGCCCACCGGCGTACCGGTCGGGGTGCCCACCGGCGAGCCGACAGCCGGGCGGCCGGTGACGGTCGTGGTCCCGCCGCTGACCGGCCTGGACCGGGCCGACGCGGTCAAGGCGCTCAAGCAGGCCGGGCTGACCGTCGGCGCGGTCACCAGGACCGACTCGCCGCGGGAGATCGGCCGGGTCCTGGGCAGCCGTCCGGCGGCCGGCACGGTGGTGGGCCGGGGCGGCGCGGTCGCGCTGGAGGTGTCGGCGGGGATGCCGGTGCCGTCCCTGGTCGGGCAGGGGCGCAAGGAGGCCGAGGCGGCGCTCACCGCCGCCGGACTTGCGGCGGGGACGGTCACCCGGGCCTGCTCCGGCCGGCCGGACGGCCAGGTGCTCGCGACGCGGCCGGAGGCGGGCGCGCGGCTGCCGGGCGGCGCGCCGGTGGCGCTCACGGTGGCCCGCCAGGGCGTGCAGGTGCCGTCCGTGGTGGGGCGGTCCCGCGCCGACGGCCGGGCCGGCCTGGTCGCGGCCGGCTTCACGGTACGGTCCCGCGCCCAGGTCGTGGACGACGATGCCAAGGCGGACACCGTCCTGAGCCAGAGCCTGACCCCGGGAACCTGCGCCGCGCCCGGGGACGTGGTGGTGATCACGGTCGGCGTCGTCGGCCAGTCCGGCGGCCCCGGCCCCGAGGAGCCCACGCAGACCCCGACCGGCCCCGCCACCGACCCCTCGACCGGCCTGTAGCCACCACCGGCGCGCCGGAAAGCGGCGGAGAAGCGGCCGGAAAGCAGCGGGGAAGCGGCGGGGACGCAGCGGGGAAGTCGTCAGAAGGCCAGCGCGGACTCCAGCATGACCGCGGTGACCTGGTCCTCGGGCAGGTCCATGGTCTTGACCACCCCCCACTGCAACGCCCCGAGCAGCGCCCAGCACCTGACCCTGGCCTCGGGGCCCGGGTTCTCGCCGGCGAGCTTGGCGAAGATCTCGTCCCTGAACGTGCCGACGACCGCGCGCTCGGAGCCGGGCGGCTGGGTGTCGTCGGCCGCCAGGTCCTCCATGAACAGGCGGATCACCGCGCGGTGCCGGACCGCGAAGACGGCCAGGGCCTCGACGAACGCCTTGCGGTCGGGGTGGTCGGTGTCGAGCAGCGTGATCATCTCGGCCGCGGCGGGGGAGAGCAGTTCGGAGGCCAGCCGGTCCTTGGGGTGGAAGTGGTAGGCGACGGCGGTCTTGGTCAGCCCGACCGCGGCGGCGATGTCGGCCAGCGAGGTGCCCGCGTAGCCGCGCTCGGCGAACAGCTCGCGCGCGGCCGCCAGGATCCGGGAGCGGGTGTCGTCGGGTGTGGTCATCGTCTCATTTCCCACGGGATCCGGAATTTCGGATGTCCTCCGTTTTATCGTAGTCCTGTACGACCGTACAGGACGGCCGTCGGGCAGGGGCGAGACGATGACGCGGTTTCTTGGTCGGCTGGGTGGCTGGTGTGCGCGGCACGGGCGGATCGTGCTGGCCTTATGGGTGGCCCTGGCCGCAGGCCTGATGGGCGCGAGCCTCGCGCTCGGCAGCCCGGTCAGCAACGACGCCTCCATCCCGGGCACCGACGCGCAGCGCGCGCACGACCTGATGAAGGAGGGCTTCGGCCCCGGCTACGCCACCGGCGGAACCGTGCAACTCCTGCTGTACTCCGCGGACGGGAAGCTCACCGACGAACCGCGCAAGCAGGCCGTCGAGCGCTCGGTGGCCGCGATGCGCACGATGCCGCACGTCGTCCAGGTGGACACGCCCTACCGGATGGGCGGCATCGCCTCGAACCTGCAGATCGGCGTGATCACCGTCAAGATGCAGGGCAACGACCCCGACAAGGTGGGCGAGGACACCCAGGCCCTGTCCGACGCCGCGGCCCCGGCCAGGGACGCCGGGCTGGAAGTGGTGCCCGCCGCCGACTCCAACCCGGCCAGCAAGGAGATCAAGACCGGGCCGAGCGAGATCATCGGCGTGGTCTGCGCGCTGCTCGTGCTGGTCTTCGCCTTCGGGACGCTGGTCGCCGCGATGGTGCCGATCTTCGCCGCGCTGGTCAGCGTCGCGACCGGGCTCGGCGTGATCGGCCTGCTCGGCTACGTCGTCGACATGCCGAAGCAGGCCGGGATCATGTCCACGATGATCGGGCTCGGCGTCGGCATCGACTACGCGCTGTTCCTGCTGTCGCGCCACCGCAAGCTGCTGGCCGACGGCGTGCCGGTCGTGGAGTCCGTGCGCCGGACGGTGGCCAGCTCGGGCGGGGCCGTCGTGTTCGCCGGCGGCACGGTGATCATCGCGTTGAGCGCGCTGATGCTGGCCGGGTTCCCGCTGCTCAGCACGCTCGGCTGGGTGACCGGCATCTCCGTCGTCTTCGCCGTGCTGACCTCGGTCACGCTCGTGCCCGCCCTGCTCGGGCTGCTCGGCCACCGCGTCAACGCGCTCAAGGTGCCGCTGGTGCGCGGGCGGTCGTCCACCCGCGGCGGGGGCGCCGGCTGGGCCGGGCTCGGCGCGTGGGTGGCGCGCCGGCCGTGGCGGGTGCTGATCGGCAGCGTCCTGGTGCTCGGCGCGCTGGCCGCGCCCGCGCTCGCGCTGAAGCTGGGGCCCCTGGACGAGGGCTACGCGGCCAAGGACTCGGCCGGGCGGCGCGCGTACGAGCTGATGGCCACGGCCTTCGGGCCCGGCAGCAACGGCCCGCTGATCGTGGTCGCCGAGCTGCCGGAGAAGGTCTCCGGCGCCGGGGACGCCACCGTGAAGCGGATCGCCGACGAGGTCGCCCGCGTCGACGGGGTCGCCCACGTGTCGGACCCGAAGGTGAACGACTCCGGCCGCTCGGTCCTGCTCCAGACGATCAGCGACTACGCGCCGAGCGACCCGAAGGCGGCCGAGGTGGTCAGGGAGGTCAGGGCCATTTCGATCCCGGGCGTCCAGGTGCACGTCGGCGGCAAGGTGGCCGGGCTGACCGACGCCGGCGACCGCATGAACGAGCGCACCCCGCTGGTCATCGGCGTGGTCGTGCTGCTCAGCGCGCTGCTCCTGCTGTTCGCCTTCCGCGCGCCGGTCGTCGCGATCAAGGCCGCCGTGATGAACCTGGTGTCGCTGGGCGCCGCGTTCGGCGCGCTCGCGCTGGTGTTCTCGATCGGCCTCGGCAGCGGCCTGGTCGGCATGGACGCCCCCATGGACTCCTCCTACCTCCAGACGCTGTTCTTCTCCGTGCCGATCGAGAGCTACGTGCCGCTGATGCTGTTCGCGGTGCTGTTCGGCCTGTCGATGGACTACGAGGTGTTCCTGCTGACGGCGGTGCGCCAGGCCCACGCCCGGCACGGCGACAACAGCCGGGCGGTGGCCGAGGGCCTCGGCTCGACCGGCCGGGTCATCACCTCGGCCGCCCTGATCATGGTGGCGGTGTTCGTGGCGTTCATCGCCTATCCGGACGCGATGGTCAAGACGTTCGGCGTCGGCCTGGCCGTGGCCATCGCGGTGGACGCGACCGTCATCCGCGGCTTCCTCGTGCCGGCCACGATGGTGCTGCTCGGCCGGGCGAACTGGTGGTGCCCGCGCTGGCTGGACCGGCTGCTGCCGAACCTGTCGGTCGAGGGGCACGAGGAGGACGAGCCGGAGCCGCGCCGCGAGCGCGCGCAGGAGCCGGTGGCCGCCGGGCGCTGACCCCGGCGGCGGCCGGTCAGTCGGGGTCGTCGAGGTGGCAGGCCGGCACCCAGCCGACGACGCCGGTGGCCGCGTCGGTGCCGTGGTGCCACAGGGTGCTGTCGAAGGCGTCGTCGCAGCGGAACAGCTCGTGCTCCTCCGACCGGTCGGAGTCGAAGCCGTCGCCGGGACGGCCCACGCCGAGCTGGGCCGCGCCGCCCTTCGGCTCGCTCCAGATGACCACCTCGCGGCTGCGGAAGTCGTAGCGGTAGCGGGCCTGCGCAGGGCCGGCGCCGCCCACCGTCACGACCGCGAGCAGGCCGGCCGCGACGGCTCCTCTGGCGAGCATGCGGACCTCCCTCACTGTGGGCGATTACCCGCTCACAGTACGCTCCCGGACGACCTTGTGCCCGGCACGCCGCCAGCCGATCAGGCCGCCGTCCAGCGGGCGGGCGTCGAGACCGCGCTCGCGCAGCAGGCGGGCGGCCTGCGGGGAGAGCACGCAGTACGGCCCGCCGCAGTAGGCCACGACCCGGGCGTCGGCCGGCAGCTCGGCCAGGCGGCCCGCCAGGTCGTCCAGGGGCACCGAGATCGCGCCCGGCAGGTGGCCCTTGGCGTAGGCGGCGGCCGACCGGACGTCGACGACCACCGTGCCGGGGTCGGCCAGCCTGGCGGCCAGCTCGTCGGCCGTGATGCCCGACAGGTCGCCCAGGTGCTCCCGCACCGCCTCGCGCAGGCCGGACAGCCGGTCGTGGGCGAAACGCTGGAGGTCGCCCAGGAAGCGCGAGACCTGCTCGTCGGCCAGCCGGTAGCGGATGCGCGTGCCGTCCCGGCGGCTGGTCACCAGGTGGGCCGCGTGCAGGTGCTGGAGCTGGGCCGAGGTGTTCTTGAGCGGCACGCCCGCCGCCTTCGCCAGCTCCTCGACCGTGCGCTCGCCCTGGTCGAGCACGTCGAGCAGGCGCAGCCGCACCGGGCTGGCCAGCGCCTTGCCGACGCGGGCCAGCTGCCGGTAGACGGGCTCCTCGGGGAAATCCGCCATCAGACCGCGTACTGGTCGTGGCGCAGCCAGAGTTCGGTCCACTCCTCGGAGGTGAGCTCGCGGCCGCTGTGGGTGATCTCGGCCAGCTCCTCGAAGTACGCCTCGCGCGGCGCGCCCGGCGTGAAGAGCACCAGCATCGAGGCCGGCTCGCCCGAGGCGTTGCGGAAGGCGTGCACGCCGCCCTCGGGCACGTGCAGGAAGTCGCCGGGGCGGCCGTCGGCCCACTTGTCGCCGTCGTAGAGCTGGACGGTGCCGGTCAGCACGTAGAACGACTCGGTGATGGTCCGGTGGAAGTGCGGGGACGCGCCGCCGGGACGCGGGCCCATCTCCCAGCGGTACAGGCCGTAGGCGCCGTTGGTCGAGCCGCCGGTGCCCAGGTAGTGGACGCGGGTGCCGGTCGCCATCGACAGGTCGGGGCCGTTCTCGGCCCGGCGGAGGGTGGCGCTGATCTCGCCGGTCTCGGCCAGGTAGCGCTGCTGGGGGTACGACATGGGACAACCTCCACTATTCCAAAGGAAATTAGAATAGCGCCTCAGAACGTGATGACCGTGCGGGCGACCGTCCCCTGGCGGACGTGGGCGACGGCCTCGTTGATCCGGTCGAGGGGGAGGCGTTCGGTGATCAGGCCGTCGAGGTCGAGACGGCCGCGCAGGTACTGGGCGGCCAGCATGGGCAGGTCGCGGTGCGGCGCGGCGTCGCCGCCCTGGGTGCCCATGAGGCGGCGGGAGGAGAACAGCAGGCCGGTGTCCAGCGCCATGGGATGGCCCTGGGGCGGGCTGCCGACCATGACCGTGGTCCCGCCCGGCTGGGTGGCGGCGAACGCCTCCGCCAGCACGCCGGGGACGCCGGTCGCGTCGAAGGCGTAGTCGACGCCGCCGCGGACCAGCGCGCTCACCTGGCGGGGCAGGTCGCCGGCGGTGAGCAGGTGGGTGGCCCCGAAGCGCTCGGCCAGCTTGAGCTTCCCCTCGGCCACGTCCGCGGCGATGATCGTGGTGGCGCCGGCGAGCACCGCGCCCTGGATGACGTTGAGCCCCACGCCGCCGCAGCCGACCACCAGGACCGAGGCGCCCGGCGGCACCTCGGCCACGTTCAGCACCGCGCCCACGCCGGTGACCACGCCGCAGGCCAGCAGGCACATGGCGGCGAAGGGCGCGTCCTTGGCGATCTTGACGCACATGGCCTCGGCGACCACCGCGTACTCGGCGAACGAGCCGATGCCGATGAAGCGGCGGGTCTCCCGGCCGTCCAGGGTGACCCTGGGCGGGCCGCCCATGATGGTCGGCAGCCGCTGCGGGCCCGAGCACAGGTGGAAGCGGCCGGAGCCGCAGTGGCGGCAGCGCCCGCAGGGGCCGCTCATGGCGATGATGACGTGGTCGTCCGGCCGGACGGAGGTGACGCCCGCGCCGACGCTCTCCACCACGCCCGCGCTCTCGTGCCCCAGGATGAACGGCGGCGCGCCCACCACCGGGCTCTTGCCGTCGATGGCCTTGAGGTCGGAGCCGCACACGCCCGAGGCCCTGATCCGGACGCGCACCTCGCCGGGCCCGGGGTCGTCGATCTCGACGTCGCGGATCTCCATCGGGGCGTGGAACCCGGTCAGCACGGCCGCGCGCATCAGCATGGGCCCACGCTAGCCCGGCGCGCCTGCTGCGAGCAAGCGGTTGCTCGGTAGGCCGTTGACACCCCTTCCCGGCAAATCTACGCTCAGCGAAACCAAGCGAGCGCTAGGCCGAATCGCGAGGAGAACAACATGGTACGGCGGGGCGCGGCGGCGCTCATCCTGACGCTGCTCGTCGCCGGCTGCGCGGCCCGGCAGAGCGGCGCGGCCCAGTCGGGCGCGGGAGTGACGGACACCACCATCAAGATCGGCGGCGTGCTGACCAAGACCAGCGCGAGCGGCTACTCGACCAGGGACGCCGAGATCGGGGCGAAGGCCAGGTTCGCCCGCGCCAACGCCGAGGGCGGCGTGCACGGCCGGAAGATCGACTTCATCGGCGCCGAGGACGACGCCCAGGACGCGGCCAAGGGCGACGCGGCGGCCAAGAAACTCGTCCAGAAGGACCAGGTGTTCGCCCTGGTCCCGGTGCACGCCCCGAACTTCGGCGGGGCGGCCTTCCTCGAACAGCAGGGCGTCCCCTGGTTCGGCTGGGCCACCGGGCCGCAGTGGTGCGGCACCAGGACCGGGTTCGGCTACAACGGCTGCCTGGCCCCCAAGCAGGGCGCCGGCTCCCAGACGTGGTGGGGCAGGCAGATGGCCGACCTGCTCGGCGGCGCCGCCGGCAAGAGCGTCTACGTGCAGACCAGCGACTCCAGCGGCAGCAAGTACGGCGGCACCACCATCTCCCAGTCGTTCACCGCGGCCGGGTTCGAGCTGGTCGGCGTCAACTCCGGCCTGCCGGCCGCCGCCCCGCCCCCCGACTGGCTCCCGTACGTCAACAAGATCATGACCTCGGACGGCGGCAAGGCCCCCGACGTCGTCGTCTCGGTGATCGCCGGCACCAAGTTCAACGTCGGGCTCTACGCGGCGCTCAAGCGGGCCGGGTACAAGGGCGTGCTCACCGACGCCACCAGCTACGACCTGGCCATCCTCAAGGACCCGGCCGGCGCGCAGGCGCTCGACGGCGTGATCGCCGCGCCCATGTTCGAGCCGTTCGAGTCGCCGGCGCCCGAGATCGCCCAGCTCAAGAAGGACGTCGAGCAGGTCGCCCCCGGCGCCGCGCTCACCCAGCACCTGGCGATCGGCTACTGGGCCGCCGACATCTTCCTCGACGTGCTCAAGCGCACCGGCAAGGACCTGACCAGGGAGAAGTTCCTGGCCACCGCCAACGGCGACTACCTCTACGAGAACCCCGGCTTCGGCCGCATCCGCTACCCGCGGGACCACGACGAGCCCAACGGCTGCGGCGCCCTGGTCAAACTGGAGGGCGGGGCCTTCCAGGTGGCCAGGAGGATGGCCTGCTTCGACAACGTGCCGCTGAAATGATCCTCCAGTACGTGCTCAGCGGCCTGGTCACCGGGGCCGTCTTCGCGATCATGGGCTCCGGCCTGACCCTGTCCTACGCGGCGACCGGGGTGTTCAACTTCGCCCACGGCGCCGTCGGCTTCCTGGCCGCCCTGGTGTTCTACGAGCTCACCGCCGCCGCCGGGCTGCCCGCCTGGCTGTCGGCGGTCGTGGCGGCCGGGCTGTTCGCGCCCGCGCTCGGCTACCTGCTGCACCGGGCCATGTTCCGCGGGCTCGCCCAGGCGGGGGAGACCGCGCAGATCGTCGCCACCATCGGGCTCACGATCGCGCTGCCCGCGCTCGGCCTGCTGGCCGTGGAGCTGGCCGGGCTGCCCGCCACGGACGCCACCTCGCTGCCGCGCGGCCTCGGCCCCCATCCGGCCGAGTCGTTCGACCCGCTCGGCGTGCGGCTGGACACCGACCAGCTCATCACCTTCGCCTTCTCGGCCGTCGCGGCGGCGGGGTTGTGGGCGTTCCTGCGGCACACGCCGTACGGGCTGCGCATGCGCGCCGCCGTGGACCGCCGTCGCCTGGCCACGCTCCGGGGCATCGACGCCGACGCCACCTCGGCGCTGGCCTGGATGCTCGGATCGGGGCTCGCCGGGCTGGCCGGTGTGCTGGCGGCGCCGGTGCTCGGGCTGGACGCGACGGCGTACACGGTGCTGCTGTTCGCCTCGGCGACGGCGGCGGTGTTCGGACGGCTGCGCTCGATCCCCTGGACGTTCGCCGCCGGACTCGCGCTCGGCGTCGTGCAGAACCTGGTCGCCGGGTACACCGACTTCCTGGAGGAGGTCACCGGGCTGCGCACGGCCGTGCCGGTGATCCTGCTGTTCGCCGGGCTGCTGCTGCTGAACCGGTCGCGGGAGCGGGTGGCGGGCAGCGCCGCCGAGGACGTCCCGCCGCCCGACCACCTGGCCGGGGTGCCGGCCTGGCGCAGGCGGCTGCCGTGGGCGGCGGGCCTGGCCGCGCTGGCGGCCTTCGCCCTGCTCGGGCCGGAGTACTACGTGGGCGTCGCGGCCCAGGGGCTGGTGCTGGCGCTGATCTTCTGCTCGTTCGTGGTGGTGACCGGGATCGGCGGCATGGTGAACCTGGCGCAGGCCGCCTTCGCCGCCATGGCGGCGCTGACCTGCGGGTGGGCGTTCGCCTCCGGGCTGCCGTTCGTCGTGGCGATCCTGCTCGGGGTGGCCGCCGCGGGGGCCGTAGGGCTGGTCGTGGCGCTGCCCGCGCTGCGGCTGGGCGGGCGGGTGCTGACGCTGGCCACGCTGGCCCTGGCCTTGCTGGCCGACCAGGTGCTGTTCCAGGTGGACGCCTTCAGCAACGGGACCATCGGATGGGCGCTGCCGGCGCTCGGGCTCGGCTTCGCCGACACCTCCGACCCGCGGGTGCGGGTGGCCGTGCTGCTGGCGCTGATCGGGCTGGTGGCGCTGCTGGTGCGCAACCTGGAGCGGTCGGCGTCGGGGCGGGCCGTCCTGGCCGTGCGGTCGGCGCCCGCGGCGGCCGTCACCTCCGGGCTGTCCGCGCCGCGCGCCAAGATCGTGCTGTTCGTGCTGGCGTCGGGGATCGCCGGGCTCGGCGGGGTGCTGTTCGCGATCTCCAAGGGGTCGGTGACGGCCACCGACCTGCCGGCGTTCGCCGGGTTCGTCTGGCTGGCCGTGGTGGTGCTCCAGGGCGTGCGCAGGATCGGCGGGGCGGTGCTCGGCGGGCTGGTCGCGGTGGCCGTGCCCGAACTGCTGGCCACCTGGGACGTCTCCGCGCACGTCGGGTCGATCCTGTTCGGCGCGGGCGGCATGATCCTGGCCCGGCATCCGGACGGCGTGCTCACCCAGCTCGCCGAGGCCCGCCATCGCCGCCGCGCCCGCCGCCTCCCCGCCGCTGCTTCCGCCCTGCCTGCCCTGCCTGCCGCGCCTGCCGTTCCTGCCTGGCCTTCGCCCGGCCGGCCGCTGTTCGTGCTGGAGGACGTCGTGGCGGGTTACGCCGACTGCACCGTGCTGCGCGGGGTGCGGCTGGAGGTGCGGCCCGGCGAGGTGGTGGCGCTGCTCGGCGCGAACGGCGCGGGCAAGTCCACCACGTGCGCCGCCGCCGCCGGGGACCTTCCGGTGACCGGCGGCCGGATCCTGCTCGACGGCGTGGACGTCACCGCCTGGCCGGCGCACCGGCGGGCGCGCGCCGGCGTCCTGCTGGCCCCCGAAGGGCGGGGCGTCTTCCCCGGGCTCACCGTGGAGGAGAACCTGCGCACCTGGCTGGACGATCCGGAGCCGGTCTACCGGCGCCTGCCGCAGCTCGCGGCCCGCCGTACGGTGGCCGCGGGCGCGCTGTCGGGCGGCGAGCAGCAGCTCCTCACGCTGGCCCCGGCCCTGGTGCGCCCGCCGCGGGTGCTGATCGCCGACGAGCCCTCGCTCGGCCTGGCCCCGCTCGTGGTGCGGCAGGTGTTCGACGTCTTCGCCGAGCTGCGCGACCGCGGCGTGGCGCTGCTGCTGGTCGAGGAGAAGGCGACCGAGGCGCTGGCCGTCGCCGACCGGGTCGCGTTCATGCGGCTGGGCGCCGTCACCTGGACGGGCCCCCGCTCGGAGGTGGACGGCGACCGGCTGACCGCCGCCTACCTGGGGGTGAGGTGACATGCTGGCGGTGCAGGGCGTGTCCGTGGCCTTTGGCGGCGTCAGGGCGCTGGACGGCGTGTCGTTCGAGGCCGGGCCCGGCCAGGTCTGCGGCGTGATCGGGCCGAACGGCGCGGGCAAGACCACGCTGTTCGACGTGGTGTCCGGGCTGCGCAGGCCGGTCGCGGGCCGCGTCACGCTGGACGGGCGCGACCTGACCGGCGTGTCCGCGCTCCGGCGGGCCAGGGCCGGCGTGCGCAGGACGTTCCAGCGCACGCAGGTGTTCGGCCGGCTCACCGTGGCCCAGAACGTGCTGGCCGCGCTCGACTGGCACGGCGGCGGCGGCGGACTGGCCGCCGACCTGGCCGGGTGGCCGGGCCGGCGGCGGATCGAGCGCGAGCGCGGCGCGCGCGTGGCCGAGGTGCTCGACCTGTGCGGGCTCACCCCGCTGCGCGACGCCTACGCCGCCGCGCTGCCGGTCGGGCAGCGCCGGATGGTCGAGCTGGCCCGCGCGCTGGCCGACCGTCCGCGGCTCCTGCTGCTGGACGAGCCCACCTCCGGCCTGGACGCCGCCCAGACCGCCCGGCTCGGCGCGGTCGTCAGGGCCCTGGACACCACCGTGCTGCTGGTCGAGCACGACATGGGCTTCGTCATGGAGATCTGCGACCGGATCGTCGTCCTGGACCTGGGCAGGGTCATCGCGTCCGGGACGCCGGCGCGGGTCAGGGACGATCCGGTGGTGCGGGCCGCCTACCTAGGCTGAGTGGCGTTCGGTGAAGGACAGGATGCGGCGCCAGGCGTCCTGGCAGATGCCCTCCCACTCCTTGAACGAGCGGTCGAAGAAGGAGTGGGGCGCGCCCTCGTAGACGTGGGTCTCGTGCTCGGTGCCCACCCGGTCCAGCGCCGCGGTGTAGGCGTCGAACTCCTCCGGGCTCGACACCTTGTCCGCGCCACCCCTGAGCAGCAGCAGCGGCGCGCCGGGGCCGGTCTTCGGCTCGTCGATGAAGCGCAGCGCCCCGTAGAAGCCGATGCTCCCGGCCAGGCCGTTGCCCTCCGCGCCCTGACGCCACGACAGCGCGCCGCCCATGCAGAAGCCGACCGTGAACACCGGGCCGGCGGCGGCCAGCTCGGCGGTCGCCGCCGCCGCGTCGGCCTGCACCTGGTCGAGCTTGAGCTGGTCGACGTGGGGCATGTAGTCGAAGTCGTCGCCCCGGTCGTCGGTCGCGGCGGTGCGGCCGAAGTAGTCGATCGCGATCGTGCGGAACCCCGCCTCGGCGAAGCGCACCGCGAGGTCACGGTAGAACGGGTGCAGGCCGCGCACGTCCGGCATGATCACCACGCCGCGGCCGTTGGGCTCGGCCGGGTCGGCCCGGTAGGCCATGAAGCGGGTGCCGTCGGCGGAGGTCAGGGTGATCTGCTCGTGCGCCGCGACCTCGCCCCGGATCGGCGGGGCGGGCGGCCGGCTGTCGGTGGAATGACACATGTGCCCAGCATGCCCAAGCTGATCGCCCGTCATCCACCTTCGTCCTCAGTACGGCGGCGCCGCCCGGAACGCCGCCAGCAGGTGGGCCCGCACCCGCCCCACGGCCGGCCTGGCCGGCGCCCCCGACCGTACGGCCAGGTAGCCGGTGTTGATCGGCGGCTCCGCCGGCTCGCCCAGCGCGACCAGCGTGCCCTCGGCCAGGTCGCGCCGGCACAGGTACGCGGGCAGGACGGACACCCCCATGCCGGCCCGCACCGCGCTCAGCACGCCGCGCAGGTCCGGGATGACGACCTGCGCGGCCATCGACGGCCGCCGCCCGAAGACGGCCCGCCAGTAGCGGCGCACGATCGGCAGCTCCTCGGCGTAGGCCACCACGGGGACCGCGGCCAGCTCCTTGGGCCCGACCCGGCCGGGCGGCAGCGCGCGGGCCACGGACGGCGCCGCCACCAGGACGAACTCCTCGTCGTAGACCGGATCCGCCTGGATGCCGCGCACCCGGGGCCGGATCGTGGACAGCACCAGGTCCAGCCGTCCGGCCGCGAGGTCGGCCAGCAGGTCGTCGGCCAGGCCGAGGGTGGTGCGCAGACGCAGCCCGTCGCGGACGAGCGGGGCGAGCATCGGCATGACCTCCTCGCACAGGAACTCGGCCGGGCCGCCCAGGTGCACGGCCTCGTCCGAGGGCAGCTCCGAGCCGGCCACCTCCTCCAGCGCGTCGAGGGCGGGGGCCACCCGGCGGGCCAGCTCGTCGGCGGCGGGGGTGGGCGCGACGCCGCGCGGCAGCCGGTCGAACAGCGGCCGGTCGAGCGTCGCCTCCAGCGTCTTGACCTGGGCGGTCACCGCGGGCTGCGAGAGGCCGAGCGTCTGCGCGGCGGCGGTGATGGAGCCGGTCCTGTGGACGGCGAGGAAGGTCCGCAGCAGGTCCAGCGAGAGAGAGGACACATCACCATTCTGATGCCACGACCGGCGTTTCGCTATTTGTGGCTGATGGGCCTTCCCGGCCATGCTCGACGGCATGAGCAAGCGCATCCTGATCGTGTTGACCAGCCATGACGACCTCGGCGGCGTGGAGCGTACCGGATACTACGTCCCCGAGGCGGCCCATCCCTGGCAGATCTTCACCAAGGCCGGCTTCGAGGTGGACGTCGCCAGCGTCGCCGGCGGCCGGCCGCCCCGCGACGGCCACGACCCGGACGACCCGGCGCAGGCCGCCTTCCTCGCCACCGGCCTGGACGAGGACACCGCCCCCCTCTCCGGCGTGGACGCCGCGGCCTACGACGCCGTCCTGTACGCCGGCGGCCACGGCACCATGTGGGACTTCCCCGCCGACCCCGACGTGGCCCGGGTCGGCCGCGAGGTCTACGAGCGCGGCGGCGTGGTCGCGGCGGTCTGCCACGGCCCGGCCGCGCTGGTCGGCCTCACCTTGTCCGACGGCTCCCACCTGGTGGACGGCCGGCGGGTGGCCGCCTTCACCAACAGCGAGGAGACCGCGCGGGGCGTGGCAGGGGTGGTGCCGTTCCTGCTGGCCGACGCGCTGACCGAGCGCGGCGCCCGGCACGAGCCCGCCCCCGACTGGCAGCCGCAGGTCGTCGTGGACGGCCGGCTGGTCACCGGCCAGAACCCGGCCAGCGCCGCGCCCCTGGCCGAACAGGTCGTCGCCCTGCTGACCTGACCCCGGCCGACCCCGTCCGCCCTCGGCCGGCCCCGTCCGCCCTCGGCCGGCCCCGGCAGAGGTCGCCGGACGGCGGGCGGCGGGCGCGCAACGGCAGCCGGATGGCGGTTGCCGCACCGTCGCGCGAAATCCGACCATCGAGGGGTACGGCAAGCCCCCTCCGTGGAAGGAAGTCCTCATGGCGTTCCACCCCAACCTCGATCCGGACCTGCGTGCCGCCCTGGAGAACGCGCCGTTCCCGGCGTTCGACGTGACGGCCCTCGACGCGGAGGAGCTGGCCGGGCACCGGGCCCAGATCCACGCGATGCTGGCCGCCATGCCGCCCGCCGAGACCGAGGTGCGCATCGAGGACCGCCACGTCCCCGGCCCCGACGGCGAACCGGACATCCGGGTCCGCGTCTACCGTCCCGCGCAGGACGGCGCCGGCCGGCCCGGCCTCTACTGGATCCACGGCGGCGGCATGATCGTCGGCGTGCCCGAGGTGGACGAGGCCACGATGATCGACTACGTCGAGCGGCTCGGCGTCGTCGTGGTCTCCGTCGACTACCGCCTGGCGCCCGAGCACCCGCACCCCGCGCCGGTCGAGGACTGCTACGCGGGGCTGGTGTGGACCGCCAAGAACGCAGAGGAGCTGGGCATCGACCCCCCCCGGCTGGCCGTCGGCGGGGCCAGCGCGGGTGGGGGGCTGGCCGCCGGGACCGTGCTGCTCGCCCGCGACCGGGGCGGCCCCGAGGTGGTCCTCCAGATGCTGATCTGCCCGATGCTCGACGACCGCAACACCACCCCGTCGAGCCTGGAGTTCACCGAGGCCGTGGTCTGGGACCGGGCCGCGAACCTCTACGGCTGGTCCGCCCTGCTCGGCGATCGGGCGGGCGGCCCGGACGTCCCGCCGTACGCGGCGCCGGCGCGGGCCGAGGACCTGTCGGGGCTGCCGCCCGCGTTCGTCGACGTGGGCGAGCTGGAGGTGTTCAGGGACGAGGACATCGACTACGCACAGCGGCTCGCGCGGGCCGGGGTGTCCACCGAGTTCCACCTCTACCCGGGAGCCTTCCACGGGTTCGACGTCATGGTGCCCGACACCCCGCTGAGCAGGCGGGCGCGGGAGACCCGGCTGGCCGCGCTCAGGCGGGCGTACCGCCTGTAGCGGTGGCGGCGTTCGCCAGCAGGCGCAGCAGGGCCAGGGCGAGGTGGGCGCGCAGGCGTCCGGCCGGGTCGGCGAGGGAGAAGCCCAGCACCGACTCCGCCCGCGCGATGCGGCCCGCCATCGAGCTGTGGTGCAGGTGCGCCCCGGTGGCGGCGGCGCGGACCGAGCCGGCCGAGCACAGCGCGCGCACCGCGAGCAGGTGCTCCTCGCTCAGCCGCGCCATCGCCCGCACGTCGGCCAGCTCCGCGACGGCCGGGCCGGGCAGGTCGGCGAACAGCGCGAGCGCGCCGAGATCGGTCCAGCGCACCACCCGGTCGTGCGGGCCGGTGAAGCGCAGCGCCGTGCGGGCCTTGGCCCACGACTCGGCGGCGTGCGACCCGGGCAGCTCGGGGCCGATGCCCACGCGGGCGCCCTCGGGCAGCTCGCCCTCGACGGTGGTGGTCACCAGCGCGGCCTGGGTGTCGCCGATCCTGGCCGTACGCACGTGGTGCCCCATCGCCCGCAACCCGGCCGCGACCGCGTCGCCGGGGAGGGCGAACGCCATGGCCTGGAGCGGGGTGGATGGCGCGAAGCCGAGCAGCCGCAGCGCCCGCGCCCGTTCCGCCTCGCCGGTCTCGGCCGACAGCACCAGCTCGACCAGCGCCGGGTCCCGGCCCTCGCGGGCCTGCGCGGCGGCGCGTTCCAAGGTCAGCTCGGCGGCGGCGGCGAACCGTTCGAGCACGATGTCGTCGAGGCCGTGGGGGACGCCCTCGCGTTCCATCCACACGCTGCCCAGCCCACCGCTCAGCTCCCTCGCCCGCACCCCCTCCGCGAGCCCCTCCCCGGCCTCCGCCGCGGGCCCCTCCCCGGGCCCTTCCGCGGGTCCCTTCCCGGCGCGCGGTGCCGGCGCGTCGGTGGCGCGGCCGTCCGGGCCGGTCCGGAGGCGCCGGCCGGCGGTGGCGTCGTGCAGGCCGACCGGACAGCGCGCCAGCCGCGCGGTGGCCGCGAGCAGCACGGGCACGGTCACGTGGTCGCGCACCAGCGAGTCGAAGTAGGCGATGACCCGCACCGCGCTCTCGGCGTCGGTGTCGAGCGTGGAAAGCCGGAGCAGCAGACCCTGCACGACGTCCACACTAGGCCGACGGACGGCGGCCTGGCCAGTAGACCAAGCGTGCGCTAGTTTGGTTTCGTGGATCTCGACTTCTCCCCGGCCGAGCTGGACTTCCGCGCCGAGGTTCGCGACTGGCTGGCCGCCCACGTGCCCGAGCGGCTCCCGCCGATGGACACCGGCGAAGGCTTCCGGGCCCACCGCGCCTGGGAGGCGCTGCTGGCCGGCGAGCGGCTGTCGGTCGTCTCCTGGCCGCGCGAGTACGGCGGCCGGGCCGCGTCCCTGATCGAGTGGCTGATCTTCGAGGAGGAGTACTGGGCCGCCGGCGCCCCCGCCCGGGTCAGCCAGAACGGCATCTTCCTCCTGGCCCCCAGCCTCATGCGCTTCGGCACCCCCGAGCAGCGGCGGCGCTGGCTGCCCCGGATGGCGACGGCCGAGGACGTGTGGGCGCAGGCCTGGTCCGAGCCCGAGGCCGGCAGCGACCTGGCCGCGCTCACCGCCCGCGCCGAACGCGCCGACGGCGGCTGGCTCCTGTACGGGCACAAGACCTGGAGCTCCCGAGCCGCCCACGCCTCCCACGGCTTCGGCCTCTTCCGCACCTCCGGCGCCAGGCACAAGGGCCTGACCTACTTCCTGTTCCCCCTCGACGAGGTCGCCGTCCGGCCGATCGCCCAGCTCGACGGCCTGCCCGGGTTCGCCGAGCTGCACTTCGACGGGGTGTTCACGCCCGACTCCATGGTGCTCGGCGAGCCCGGCGACGGCTGGCGGATCGCGATGTCCACCACGTCCTCCGAACGCGGCCTGACCCTGCGCAGCCCCGGCCGCTTCCTCGCCACCGCCGACCGCCTCCTCGACCTGGCCCTGGACGCCGACCCCGCCCTCGCCGACCGGGCCGCGCGCTGCTGGACGGCGGCCGAGGCGTACCGGCTGCACACCTTCGCCACGGCCCGCCGGATCATGGCCGGAGACGAGATCGGGGCGGCGGCCAGCATGGGCAAGGTCTTCTGGTCGGAGCTGGACCTGCGGATGCACGAGCTGGCCATGGAACTGCTCGGCGACCGCGCCGGCGGGACGGCCTGGCTGGACGGCTTCCTGTTCTCGCTGGCCGGGCCCATCTACGCGGGCACCAACGAGATCCAGCGCAACATCATCGCCGAGCGTGTCCTGGGCCTGCCCCGATGACCCCTCTGGAGTCGCCCTCATGCACTTCGCCTTCACCGACGAGCAACTCGCCCTGGGGGCGACCGTGCGCGACGTGCTGCGGGCGCACTGCCCGCCCGGCGCGCTGCGCACCGAACGCCGTCCCGCCTGGGACCGGCTCGCCGAGCTGGGGTTCTTTGGGCTGCTGCTGCCGCCGGAGCTCGACGGGCTCGGGCTCGGGCTGACCGACGTGCTGCCCGCGGTCGAGGAGACCGGGCGGGCCTGCCTGCCGGGGCCGGTGGTCGAGACGGCGGTGGCGGCGGCGTTCCTGACGCCCTTCCTCGCGCCCGAGGCGTCCGAGACGGCCAAGCCGGCCGAGCTCGCCTCGGGCGGGGTGTGCGTGGGGGTGCTGCTGCCGGGGGAGGCGTACCTGGCCGACGCCGATCTCGCCGACGTGCTGGTCGTGGCGCGTACGGGGGAGGGGGTGCGGGTGCTGCCCGCGCACGAGGCGCGGCTCACCGCCGTGCCCGGGGTGGATCCGTGCCGGCCGCTGTTCGACGTGGCCTTCGAGCCGTCCGGACGGGATGAGCCCGGCGGGGACCGGGTGGCGCTCGCGGCGCGGGCCGTCGCGGTGGCGACCGCCGCCCAGCTCGTCGGGGTCGCGCGGGAGCTGCTCGCGGTCTCGGTGTCGTACGCGGGGGTCAGGAGGCAGTTCGGCGCGGCGATCGGGTCCTTCCAGGCCGTCCGGCACCGGCTCGCCGACGTGGCGGTCGCCGTCGAGTTCGCCGCGCCGCTGGTGCACCGCGCGGCGCTGTCCGTCGACCGGGACGCGCCCACGGCCGGGCGGGACGCCAGTGCCGCCAAGGCCGCGGCGGGCGAGGCGGCGACGCTGGCCGCCCGGGTCGCCCTGCAGACCCACGGCGCGATCGGTTACACCGAGGAGCTGGACCTGCGGTTCTGGCTCGCGCGGGCCTGGTCCCTGTCGGCCGCGCACGGCACCACCGCCGCCCACCGCGAACACGTCCGCGCCTGCCTGCGCGCCCGCGACCTGCGGAGGTACCCGTGAAGTACGGCGTGCCGCTGGGGCTGCTGCACCCCGACGCCTGGAAGGACGTGGCCGTGGCCGCCGACGAGCTGGGGTTCGAGTCGGTGTGGCTGCCCGAGCACCTGGTGTTCGCCACCGACCTGTCGCTCGCCGTCTACCCGGGCACCGAGGACCCCGGCATCAAGCCGACGACCCCGCTGTTCGACGCCCCGGCCTACCTGTGCTGGCTGGCCGGGCTCACCACCCGCGTCCGGCTCGGCACCGCCGTGCACCTGCTGGCGCTGCGCCACCCGTTCGTCTCGGCCCGCGCCTTCGCCACCCTGGACGTGGTGTCGGACGGACGGGCGATCTGCGGCGTGGGCGCGGGCTGGTACCGCGGGGAGTGGGCGGCGGCCGGGCTGCCCTTCGAGACCCGCGGCGCCCGGCTGGACGAGGTCATCGAGATCGTCCGGCGGCTCTGGACCGAACCCGTGGTCGCCCATTCCGGACGGTTCTACCGGTTCCCGGAGGTCGCCTTCGAGCCCAAGCCCGTGCAGGGGCGGCTGCCGGTGCTGGCCGGCGGGGAGTCGGCGGCGGCGCTGCGCCGGGCGTCCCGGCTGTGCGACGGGTGGATCAGCATGCCGCACACGATCGAGTCCATCAGGCCGCAGCTCGCGCGGCTGGGGGCGGGGGTGCCGGTCACGGCGCACGCGTACGCGCTGGGCTCGCCCGGCGAGGTGGCCGCCTGGGCGGAGCTGGGAGTGGAACGGCTGATCGTCCGGCCGTGGACGCGCAGCCGGGACGCGGTCACCCGCCTGGCCGCCTTCGCCGCCGACTACGACGTGACCTGACCCCGACGCCGCCGCGCCGCCGTTGGCCTGGCCTTTTCCGCGGCCTGGCCGCGTCCGGTCGCCGGCGGGCCGTCCTCAGGCGGGCTGACGTCCCCAGTCGGGGGTGCTGACGATCTCGCGGGTGGGGGCGCGGTGACGGCGGCCGCGCAGGGGGGCGTCCTGGACGAAGGCGTCGATGGTGCTCGCGCGGCCCTGCGGGTGCTGCGAGACGGCGACCCCGGCGCTCATGGCGGGCGCGGCAATCCCCGCGGTCCCGGCGGTTCCGGCGCGACGGTGGCGGCGGCCGCGCGGGACGGAGTCGGCGGTGAACTCGTCCATGAAGAAGGGGTGATCGGAGGCGTACGCGTCCGGGACCGGCTCGCTGCGGCGGCGGCGGCCCTGGTACGTCGCGCCGATCCCGGACGCCTGGGCGGCCCGCGGCGTCGTCCTCGTGCGGGCGGCGACCTCGGCGCCCGGACGGGGGCTGGGAGAGAAGGCACTGAACGTGCTCGTCGCCGGGGGGAGCGAGATCGGCACCATGGGGCCGGTGTCGAACATGGGCTCGAAGGGGGCCGTGTCGGGCGCGGGCCGGAACGAGGCGCTGTCCAGCCGCCGCGGCGGGGCTGCCCGGTCGGTGAACGCCTCGAACGCCTCGAACGCGTCCGCACCGGCGGCGAGCTCGGCGCCGCCGGCGGGGCCGGGCTCGGGGACGGGGGCGGCGAACTCGAAGGTGCGGCTCCGGCCGCCCTCGAAAGAGCCCGCCCCGAGCTCGAAGCGGCCCTCCTGACCGGCCTCGGGCGAGGCGGCCGCGAACTCGACGGCGTCCTCCCGGCCGGTCTCGGGGGAGCCCGCGGCGAGCTCGAAGCGGTGCCTCCGGCCGGTGTCGGGCGAGACGGCCGCGCGTTCGAAGCCCGTGCCGGAGGAAGCGGCAGCGCGTTCGAAGCCCGTGCCGGAGGGAGCGGCGGCGCGTTCGAAGGGGGTGGTGGGCTCGGCGCCGGTGCGCGGCGAGGAGGGGCGGGTGTGCTCGTGGCGCGTCTCCGCGGGACGGCGGCGACGCCGGTGGCGTGAGGGCGCGGCGTGGGTGCCGCGCCTGGGACGCGCCCCCGGAAGGGGCACGGCGACGGGCACGGGAACCGGCAGAGCGACGGGCACGGCGATGCCGGCGGTGACACCCGCACTGACGCCCGCTGTGACACCCGCACTGACGCCCGCAGCGGCGCCCGCTGCGACGCCCACGGAGGCGCCCACGGAGGTGCTCTCCGGCGAAGTGACGTTCAGCGCGGCGATGCTCAGGGTGACGCCCTCGTCCGCGGAAAGGGCGGCGGCGCGTACGCGGGCGGCCTTCGCGGCGGCCGCCGGACGGAGGCGGCTCTGACGGGTCTTCGCCAGGGCGACGAGCGCCAGCGCGGCGATCAGCGCGGACCCGACCAGCGACGGGGAGCCGATCGCGGGAATCGAGCCGGTCGAGGAGGCGTCCACGAGCGTGGGCAGGGGCTCGGCGGTGGCGGACGTGGTGTCGGCGGTCGTCGCCTTGGCGTGCTTGGACTTCTGTCCCGACCTCCCGGCCGCCGCCGTCGGCGCGGGCGCGGCCCCCGTCGCGGGCGAGGCGGACGCGGACGGCGCGGCGGCGGGCGCCGGCGGCGAGGACGCCGTGGTCCTGGCCGGCTCGCCGGTCTTGGTCTTCGGACGCGCGGCGAGCGGGGCCTCGGCGGCGCGCTCCTGCTCGACGTGCGGGATCAGGGAGGCGAGCGAGTCGGCGGGGAGCTGGAGCGTTCCCACGTCGGTGCCGGGCCTGGCGGGCGTCGCCGCCTGCTCGTCGGCCCGCTTCTGGGCCGCTTCCTCGTCGAGGCGGGCCTTGACGCGCTCGGGGTAGCCGTAGCCGACGACCTTGCTGGTGTCGCGCTCCTTGCGCTTGGCGACGCCGCCGTCGATGTTGCCCTCGATGGTGAAGATCGTGTCGCCCTCGACCCGCGTGACGATGCCGACGTGGTCGATATTGTCGATCTTGCCGCTGCCGCTCCAGTCGTAGAAGACGAACGCGCCGGGCTTGGGCGTCTTCCCCCAGGCCCCCTGGGCCTTGAACCATTCGGCGTGCCGTACGGTCCAGGCGAACTGCCCGATCCACTCCTGGTAGCCGAGCTTGTGCGCGGCCCAGGAGAGGTACATGTCACACCAGGGTGCGGCGGAGTAGTCGGCGTCGAACTCGACGGTCTTGCCGTACCAGTCGCCGAACTTGGTGTACGCACCGGCCTTCTCGGCGTAGCCGAGCTGGCTCTCCAGCAGGTCGATGTACTTCTGCATCTCGGGCGTCATGGAAGTATGGGGGAACCTTCCGGTCAAGATCCGGATTTATCCGCACATACTCGGGTACACGGGGGTAACCCGGGACATGTGTGGCAAAACCGGAAACCTGTAGTCTTCCGTGCGGTGCGAGGTTACCGCTTCGTGACCAAGGTCAAGCACGCCCCAAGAGACGGTAAAGACGTCACCGGGCGCATATCCGCAGCTCAGCCAAGCTGTCGAAGCCGCCCAGGGTGGGTGATTTAACAGGAAAAGAGCCGCGTGTCGCAGCGCCGGGAGTCTAGTAACCGGCCCCCGTCAGCAGCCCTCCGTCCACCGTGAACTCGCTGCCCGTGCAGTAGCTGGCCCGGTCCGAGGCCAGGAACGCCACCACGTGCGAGACCTCCACCGGCTTGGCGAACCGCTTGATGACCATGGACTTCACGAACGCCTCCGCGTCCACCTCGGCCATCAGGTCCGGGTTCACCGCCATCGCCGTGTTGATCGCCCCCGGATGCACCGAGTTCACCCGGATCCTGAACCGGGCCAGCTCCCGCGCGGCCGACTTGGTCAGCCCGCGCACCGCGAACTTCGAGGCCGCGTACGCCGACAGCCCCTCCGCCCCGACGAACCCCTCGATCGAGGAGATGTTCACGATGGCGCCGCGCCCGGCCGCCTTCATGGGCTCGATCACCGACTTGACCCCCAGCCAGGTGCCCTTGAGGTTCACGTCGATCACCCGGTCGAAGTCCTCGGGCGCCATGTCCTGGATGCGGCCGTAGGTGAGGATGCCGGCGTTGTTCACCAGGACGTCGAGCCGCCCGTGCAGTTCCGTGGCCGTGCCGACGGCCCGCCGCCACTCCTCCGGGCTGCGCACGTCGTGCCGCACGTACGCGGCCCCGGTCTCGGCGGCCAGCGCCTTGCCCTCCTCCTCCAGCACGTCGCCGAAGACCACCCGCGCGCCCTCTTCGAGGAACAGGCGCACGTGCGCCTCGCCCATGCCCCTGGCCCCGCCCGTGATCAGCGCGACCTTGCCGTCAAGCAGCCCCACGACTACCTCCTGCCGCGACGGCCGCCGCGGCCGCCTCCATGGAGCGGTAGACGGGGACGCCCGCCGCCGCCGCGATCCGCCGTACCTCGTCCTCCACGCCCGCGGGCGCGCACTCGCCGTTCCTGGTGACGAGCGTGATCCTGACCCGCGGCAGCGCCTCCTGCGCGCCGGCCAGGGCCCGCGCGTAGGCGTACAGGGGCTCGGCCGCGTCGCCGTAGGTGAAGAAGCTCTGCACGTTCACGTGGGCGACCACGTCCGCGTACGGCTCACGCCGGACGATCGCCCCGATCACCTCCGCCACCAGCCCCGGACGCCCGCGCGGCCCCACCGGCACCTCCAGCGGGTTGCCCGCGGCGGCCAGGCCGAGCCCGTCGAGCGCGTCGAGCACCGGGTCCGGCAGCGGGGCCAGCCGCACCCCGGCCCGGTCGAACGCGTCGGCCGCCAGCACCCCCGCGCCGCCGCTCGGCCCGATCACCAGCACCCGGTCGCCGTCCGTCACGCGGGAGCCGTGCGCCTGGAAGAAGGCCAGCACGCCGATCAGGTCGTCCTGGGAGGAGACCAGCGCCGTGCCGGTCTGGGCCGCGACCGCCGCCCACACCCGCAGGTCGCTCACCATGCCGCCGGTGTGCGAGAGCGCCGCCCGCTGCCCCTGCGAGCTGCGCCCGCCGACCAGCAGCGCCACCGGCAGCCCCGCCGCACGAAGCGCCTCGTGCAGCTCCCGGCCGCCGCGCGGGTCCTCCAGGTAGAGCCCGACGGCCCGCGTCTCGGGGTCGCGGGCCAGCCAGGACAGCAGCTCGGCGGGGGTCACGTCGGCCGCGTTCCCCACGGTGACGACCCGGCTGAACGCCAGCCCGCGCCGCTCCCCGACCTTGATCACCTCACCCGCGAGGCCGCCGCTCTGGGAGATCAGCGCGACCGTCCCCGCCGGTCCGACGCCGCCGCCGACGAACGTCTGCCGGCCGCGCGGGCAGTACACGCCCATGCAGTTGGGGCCGAGCAGCCGGGTGCCCGCCGCGCGGGCGGCCCCGGCCAGGTCGCGTTCCAGGTCCGCGCGTCCGGCCTCGCCGAACCCGCCGCTCATGACCTGCACGTACGGGATGCCGGACGCCTGCCGCACGACCTCGGCGCACCGCTCGGCGGGCACCGCCACCAGCGCGTAGTCCACGTCGGCGGCGGCCAGCGACGGCACCGCGGGCACCCCCGCCACCTCGGCGGCCGACGGGTGCACGGCCACCAGCGGCACCCCGGCGGCCCGGTAGAAGTCGAGGAACATGTTCCCGAAGTTCGGCCTGCTCGCCGAGGCGCCGACGACGGCCACCGCGCGCGGCTCGAAGAGCGGCAGGAAGTCCGCGGGCTCGCGGACGGCGGGCGGGCGCGGCCGGCCGGGAAGGTGGCGCGCGTCCACGGCGGTCACGCCGGACGGGGTGGCGATGACCGGGTTCAGCTCGAACTCGCCCAGTTCCAGCCGTTCCCACAGGCCGCCGGGGCCGCCGACCGTCATGAGCAGTTTGATCACGGCGTCCACGTCCACGGGCGGGTGGCCGCGGTGGCCGCGCAGGAGGGCCGCGCCGCGCAGTTCGTCCAGCATGAGCCGCGCGTCCGGCTCGGAGATCGGGCAGAGGCGCAGCGCCGTGTCGCGCATCGCCTCCGTCCAGACGCCGCCCAGCCCGGCCAGCAGCACCGGGCCGAACCCCGGATCGCCGACCAGCCCGACGATCAGCTCCACCCCGGCGGGCGCCTGCTCCTCGACCAGGAACCCCTCCACGTCGAGCCGGGAGCGCATCTCCGCGGCCGCCGCGGCGAGGTCGTCCGCCCGCAGGCCGAGCCGTACGGCCCCCACCTCCGACTTGTGCACCAGCCCCGGACCGAACGCCTTCAGCACCAGCGGCTCGGCCAGCTCCCCGGCCGCCGCGAAGTCCAGGCCGCGCACCACGACCCCGCGCGGCACCGGCACCCCGGCCGCCGCGACGAGCGCCTTGACCTCGTGCTCGCGGGGGACGCGAGGGGTGTCATGGAAGTCATGGGGGGCGCGGGGGAGGTCCCGGCTCCCGTGCACTGGGGCGCTCACCCGAGCAGGTGCCCGTGCTGCTCGCGGATCCGGCGGCGCAGCAGCTTGCCGGGGCCGCCGGAGGCGTCCTGCGAGTGCGGCAGCTCGCCGGTCACCACGATGTGGTCGGGCCGCTGGTGCGGGGGCAGCGTGTCGGCCAGGGCGAGCGACAGCTTGGCGGCGTCCAGCGACTGCCCGGCGCGGGGCACGACCGCCAGCAGCACCCGCTGCTCGGCCGCCCCCTCGGGGACGCCCACCGCGCCGGCCTCCGCCACGCCGTCCAGGGCCGAGACGGCCTCCTCGATCGTGGCGGGCTGCGTCCACTGGCCGTGCTTGAGTATCGAGTCCTCGCGGCGGCCGAGGACGCGCAGCACGCCGTCGGCCGACAACGTCCCGAGGTCGCCGCCCACGTACCACTCGCCGCGCAGGACGCCGTGGTCGTCCGCGCCGTCGTAGCCGGCCATGCGGTGCGGCCCGGCCAGGTTGATCTCGCCGACCTCGCCCGTCACCGCGGCCCCGGACGGGCCGGTGATCCGTACGGCGTTGCCCGTCCGCGCCCGCCCGGACGACCCGAGCGGCGTCGAACCGTCGTCCACCCGGCCCATGCACGTGTACGGCGCCTCGGTCTGCCCGTAGTAGGAGTAGACCCCGGCCCCGGGCAGCCTGGCCTTGATCCGGTCGAGCATGGTCGCGGTCAGCGGCTCGCCGCCCAGCATGATCACCTGGATCGACGACAGGTCCACCCCCTCGTGCTCGGACGTCCCCAGCAGCGCCGCGTAGA
Source organism: Nonomuraea sp. NPDC049646 (assembly GCF_044465525.1). Classification (NCBI taxonomy): domain Bacteria; kingdom Bacillati; phylum Actinomycetota; class Actinomycetes; order Streptosporangiales; family Streptosporangiaceae; genus Nonomuraea; species Nonomuraea sp. NPDC049646. The sequence goes on from NZ_JBITLU010000004.1 coordinate 50,165, forward strand.
ACGACGGGATCTGCGACACGTGCGTGACCCGTTCGCGCGGCACCACGCGCAGGAAGTTCGCCGGCCCCCAGTCCTGCTCCAGCACCAGGCGCATGCCCGCGTACAGGGCGGGGCCGACGATGGCGGGGAAGCCGATGCCCCAGATGATCGCGCCGGTGCCGAACACCGAGTCGGGGCCGCGCGGCACGTCCAGCCAGATCTGGGCGGTCGCCAGGGAGGAGGCGTGGGTGTGCACGACGGCCTTCGGCAGGCCGGTCGTGCCGGAGGTGTAGTAGAGGGCCACCGGGTCGTCGTGGAACCCGCCCAGCGGCGGCTCCTCCTCCTGGCCGCCGGTCAGCTCCCCGGCGTCGATCCAGGTGGTGACCTGCGGGAGGGCGTCCCTGATGCCGTCGACCAGGCCGGCGACCGTGGAGTCGTACACGAAGGCCGTGCAGCCGGAGGCGGCCACCACCGCCCGCAGCGTCTCGGCCGGCCAGTACGGGTTGAGCGCCGCCGTCACCGCCCCGATCTTGGCCTGGGCCAGGTAGACCTCGGCGACCAACAGCGTCTCGTTGAGCAGCGCCGCCACCCGCTGCCCGGCGGTGATCCCGGCCGCCAGCAGCGCGTTCGCCCGGCGGTTGACGGCCCGGTTCAGCTCGTCGTAGGTGAAGCTGCGCTCGCCGCAGTACGTCAGCGCCACCCGGTCGGGCGTGCGCAGCGCTCCCGCGGTCAGGATCGCGTGGCCGTAGTTGCCGTAGGGTGATCGCGCCATGGGGGGTGCCTCCAGGTCAGAGGGGCGAGTAGAGCACGAACGTGTTTCCCGAGGGGTCGCGCAGCACGGCCCGCCTCTCGTGCGGCCCGTCCTCGGGCGCGCGCACCACCTCGGCCCCGCGCGCCGCCATCTCGCGTACCGCGACCGCCACGTCGTCCACCTTGTACGACGGCGCCGCCGACGCGGTGACGTGCTCGGCCGGACCGGCCAGCGCCACGGTGACGCCGCCGCCGTCCAGCGCGGCGAACCTGTCGCCGTCCCTGAACTTCACCGGCAGGCCGTAGAAGGCGATCGCCTCGTCCAGGTCGGCTACGGGGATGAGCACGTTGCCGAGCTTCACACGGGCCTCCAATGCGGCAGATCGTCCACGAACGTCACCCGCACCGGCATCCCGACGCGGACCTCCTCCGGCGCGCACCCCACGACGTGCCCGAACGCGCGCACACCCTCGTCCAGGTCCACCCACGCCGGCACGTACGGCTCCCGCCCCCGGTAGCCGGGCGCGAACGACCGGTGCACGACGGTGAACGTGTGGACCGTCCCCGTGCCCCTGGCGGGCTCGGCGGCCAGCTCGCCGCCGCCGCACGCCGGGCACGACGGCTCGGGCAGGCAGCCGCGGCGGCCGCAGGACACGCAGCGCTGGATCACCAGCTCGCCACGCGCCCCCGCGGCGCCGGTGGGGGAGGTCTCACCGCTCATCGCTGCCAAGCTAGCGCACGCTTGGTTCCCGAACAAGAGCCCCCACGCGGCTCCGGTGCTCCTGGTGACCGGGCACCAGGCCGCCCTGCCCGGAGGGGGAGTGCGCCGGGGCGGCCCCCGTGGGGTACGTGGTCCCCGGCGTGGGATGCGCCACGGGCCGGCCGCTGATCGGCGGCGTCGCGCCGGGGGCCGGACGGTCCACGGGCTGCTCGACCGTGGGGGAGGCGGTGCCGGTCGAGGGGCCGGTCGGGGGGCCGGTCGGGGGGCCGGTCGGGGTGGGCGGTCCTGAGCGGGTCGGTGGTGGGGCGGTGCAGGCGGGGCCGTCCACCGCGACCTCGCTCACCTGCGGCCCGTTGACCGCCGCCGGCTCGGTCATGACGATGATCCCGAGGTAGGCCCGCACCCCGCAGTCCACGCCCCCGGGATCGTGCCGGACCCCGCTGGTGTAGGCGGTGCTGCCGCGCAACGTGAGGGTCTCCCGCCGCACGGTGGTGACCGGCCCGTCGCCGAGCCGCCGCGTGTACGCGATCCGCAGCCGCACCGGCCCCGTGCCGTCCGCGGACACCCTGATCGCGCCCGCCGAACCGCTCCACCGCGCGATGCTCGCCTCCCGTACGGCGGGCGGCGTCAGAGCGGTCCCGCTCTGCGCCCGCGTCGGCACCGGCGGCGTCGTCGTCGGCGGGGGCGCAGCGCTCGTGGGGGCGGGCGGCCCTGTCGGGACGCGCGGCCCGCCGGTGGGGGCGGGCGGCGACGCGCTCCCTCGGCCCGTGGCGGGCGGGCTCCTGCGCGGCGTCGGCGTGTGGGCGTCGACCGGCGCCGGGTTCAGCTCGCCCGACGGCCTCGGCTGCGGCATCAGGATCGTGCCCGCCCCCGGCGACAGCCGTCCGCCGGAGATCACCAGGGCGATGGCCACGGCGACCACCGTCGCGCCCGCCACCCACAGGTGCGGCGGCAGCGCGGGCAGCCGGACCGCCCGCCCGCGGATCCCGGCCGGGGCGCGGGCGTCCCGCTCGGTCCTGGCCGCCAGCGGGAAGCGCAGGGCCAGCAGCGTGGCCAGCTCGGCGAGCCGGCGGCGGCCCCGCTGCTCCCAGCCGGGCCCGTACCCCGCGACGGCGTCCTCCTCCAGCTCGGCCGCGAACTGCCGGGCCGAGGCGTACCGGACCGCCGGGTCCTTGGCCAGCCCGCGCCTGAGCAGGTCGCGCAGGGCGTCCGGGACCACCTCCAGCGGCACCGGCGCCGCCAGGTGCAGGTCCCGCAGGGCCGCGACGTCCTGCTCGCCGTCCCGCTCGCCGTCCGGGCCCTCCTTGTACGCCCGGTAGGGCGGCCGCCCCCTGACCGCCTCGAACAGCACGCAGGCCGCCGCGTACAGGTCGGCAGGGGGCCCCGCCCGTCCCTGCGTCCACAGCTCCGGCGACATGTACGCCGGGCTCCCCGCCGGCACCCCCGGCTCCTCGGCGTGCACGACCACCCCGAAGTCGGCCAGCTTGCTCGTGCCGTCCGCCTGGACCAGGACGTTCTCCGGCTTGACGTCCCGGTGCGGGACGCCCTTCTCGTGCGCGGCGGCCAGGGCGGCGAGGATGCCCTTGAGCAGCACCAGGGCCGCCTCCGGGGCCGTCCGGCCGTGCTCGGCCAGCAGCGTGCGCAGCGAGACGCCGTCCACCAGCTCCATGACGACGGCGGCCCGGTCCGGGGTCTCGACGTACTCGTGCAGGCGGACCACGTTGGGGTCGTCGAGCTCGACGAGGTGATGGGTGTCGGCCCTGAAGCGGTCCATGAACTCGGGGTCCCTGCGCAGGGTGGCGTTCAGGTACTTGATCGCGACGTAGGCGCCGGTGGACTGGTAGGTGGCGAGGAACACGCGGCCGGTGCGGCCCGCGCCGAGCTGACGAACTTCACGGTAACCAGGGACCAAGTCCAACCCCCATCAGCCATGCCGTCGTGCATTCGACGGTCTCACCCGGGGTGTGGGTTGTCACGTCTGGAGAAATTTCGCTCTTTGTGATGAAAGGTGGGGTCGTGGGGGCGGTGTTATGCTGTGGCGAACCCAAGCAAGCGCTCGGCTAAATGACGGAGGGTGCGGGTGGAGCGGTCGGCCGTGCTGGTGATGGAGATGCAGCGGGGGGTCGTCGGCGATCTCACGAAATTTCCGGATTTGGTGGCGGCCTGCGCCCGTCACGACGTCGTCCCCAACGCCGCCCGCGTCCTGGGCACGGCCCGAGCGGCCGGGCTCCCGGTGATCCACTGCACGGCCGCCTTCCGGCCGGACCGGGCGGGCTCGCACACCGGCAACTGCCCGTTCATCGTCTCCCTGCTCAAGGACCCCGCGCACATGCTGGAGGGCACGCCCGCCGTGGAGGTGCTGCCCGAGCTGCGCGCGGACGGCGACCTGGAGAGCCGGCGGCACCACGGGTTCTCGCCGTTCACCGGCACCTCGCTGGACATGACGCTGCGCTCGCTCGGCGTCTCGTCCGTGGTCGCGATGGGGGTCTCGCTCAACCTGGGCATCCCGGGGCTGGCGCTGGAGGCGGTCAATCTCGGCTACCGGGTGACGGTGGTGCGGGACGCGGTGGCCGGGATCCCCGAGGACTACGCCAAGGCCGTCCTGCGCAACACGATCGGCCTGCTGGCCACCCGCGTCGCCGCGGCCGACCTCGTCCGGGCCTGGACGTGATGGACGGCCTGCGCCTCGACGGCCGCGTCGCCGTCGTCACCGGCGGAGCGGGCGCGATCGGCACGGCCGTCGCGACCGACCTCGCCGCGCTCGGCGCCCGCGTCACCGTCGCCGACGTGGACCTGCCGGGGGCCCGCCGGACGGCCGCGGCGCTGCCCGGGGCGCGGGCGCTGGCCGTGGACCTGGCCTCGCCCGCCTCCGTCGAGGCGTTCTGCGCCGAGGCCGGGCCGGTGGACGTGCTCGTGCACAACGCCGGGGTGTCGGTCGTGCGGCCGTTCACGGCGAGCGACCCGGCGGACTGGGACCTCATGTGGCAGGTCAACCTGCGCGGCCCGATGCTCATGACCAAGCTGCTCCTGCCCGGCATGACGGCCAGGGGATGGGGACGGCTGGTGTTCGTCTCCTCCGACGGCGCCAGGGCCGGGTCGGGCGGCGAGGGCGCGTACGCGGCCACCAAGGCGGGGCTGTTCGGCCTGGCCAAGACGCTCGCCCGGGAGGCCGCCAGGGGCGGGGTGACCTCGAACGTCGTCTGCCCCGGGCCGACCGACACCCCGATGCTCCGGCGGATCTCCGAGGCCGAGCCGGGGCTCGTGGACAAGATCGCCAAGGGGATCCCGCTGCGCCGGCTGGGCACGCCCGCCGACGTCGCGGGGCTGATCGCCTACCTGTGCACCGACCGCGCCGCCTACATCACCGGCCAGACGCTGTCGGTGAGCGGCGGCGTGACCATGCAGTGACGCGCGCCGTGCGGTCACAGGGAGCGGTAGACGGCCTCGATCAGGCGCAGGCCGCGCAGGTTGCCGGTGAGGCTGTCGGCCATCCGGTTCATCACGTACCCGAAGGCGAGCTTGCGTTCGGGGTCGCCCAGGCCGAGCGAGCCGCCCATCCCCGAGTGGCCGAACGCGGTCGCCGACGGCATCGGGAACGTGAACGACGGGCGCATGTAGCCGAGGCCGAACGCGGTGTCCATGAACAGCACGCGGTCGGGGCCGCTGACGCGGGGGCGCAGGGCGTCCTGGAGGGTCGCCGGGCTCAGGAGGTCGCCGCCGACCAGCGCGCGGTAGAACCCGGCCAGGCCCTTGGCGGTGGTGACGACCCCGGCGGCGGGCCATCCGGCGCGCAGGATCACCGGGTTGTTCGCGCCGCCTTCGAGCAGGCGGATGGCCGGGTTGCCGAGCGCCCGGTTCATCAGGCTGCCGGGGTCGAGCGCCGCCCGGCTCATCTCGCCCAGCAGATCCCGCCCCCCACCGGCCCCCGGCCCGCTCCCCCCACCGGCCCCCGGCCCGCTCCCCCCGCCGGAGGGCGCAGGGCTCTCCGGGGCGGCCGCGGGGGTGGGGCTCTCCGGGGTGGGGCGGGGGCGGGCGGGGGCCTTGAGGCGGGCGGCGCGGGGGATCACGTCGTCGGGCGCGCCGACCCACAGGTCCAGCCCCAGCGGCCCGGCGATCTCCGCCGCCACCAGCTCGCCCACCGACTTCCCGGCGACCCGCCGCACCACCTCCCCGACCAGGAAGCCGTACGTCAGCGCGTGGTACCCGTGCGCCGTCCCCGGCTCCCACAGGGGCCGCTGACCGGCGAGCCGGGCCGCGATGGCCGGCAGGTCCTCGAACTCCGCCACCGGCACCGGCGTCTCGATCACCGGCAGGCCGCAGGAGTGCGTCAGCACGTGCTCGACCGTGACCGCCTCCTTGCCCCCGGCGGCGAACTCCGGCCACACGTCGGCGACCGGCGCCCGCACGTCCACCAGCCCCCGCTCGGCGAGCCGCAGCAGCACGGTGGCCGCCACCGCCTTCGTGCACGAGTACGCGAAGGCCGGCGTGTCGGCCTCCCAGGCGCGTCCCGTGTGCCGGTCGGCGACGCCGTCCCACAGGTCCACGACGAGCTCGCCGTCGAGGTGGACGGCCACCGCCGCGCCCAGCTCCTCGCCCTCGGCGAAGTTCCGCTCGAACGCCTCGCGCACGCGGGAGAACCGGGGATCGCAGTACATCAGACCTCCGCAGGAAAGGAAGCGCTTACTTGGTGCACGAGCCTAACAACTGGGGACGATTCGGCCCAGACGATCAGCGGGGCACCCTCAACCTGCTGACCCCCGCCGTCGTCCTGGAGGCCCTGCGCAGCGCCGTCACCGGCGAGGTGCTGAGCCTGGCCATGCCGATCAGGGGAGCCACCTCATCGGCGGCCCCCACGACCGTCCCCCACCTGCGGGGCCGTCCGCTGCCGCAGCACTTCATGTCCGTGGACGGCGGCGACTACGCCGCGGGCGCCCGGCCGGTCGGCGACGGCCTGCGCGTGGCCGACGACGCCCTGCTGGTCAGCCACCACGGCACCACCACCCACATGGACGCGCTGTGCCACATGTGGACCGGCGACCGGCTCTACAACGGCCACCCGGCCGCCCGCGTCCGCTCCTACGGCGCGACCAGGTGCGGGATCGAGCACGTCGGCGGCGTGGTGGCCAGGGGCGTGCTGTTCGACGTGCCCCGGCGGCTCGGGCTCGACCACCTTCCGGCGGACTTCCGGATCCCGGCCGGGCTGCTCCAGGAGATCGCCACGCCGCGTCCCGGCGACGTCGCGGTGGTCCGTACGGGATGGCCGCTGGTGTGGCAGCGGTCGCGCGAGGAGTACTGGGCGGGGCAGCCGGGGCTGTCGGCGGAGGCCGGCGCCTGGCTGGCCGCCCGGGACGTGTCGGCGGTGGCCTGCGACAACGCCGCCGTGGGCGGCCTGAACGAACACCAGCTCGCCGACGAGTGCGCCGCCGACGACCTGCACCTCATCCTGCTCCACCGGCACGGCGTCCACTTGATCGAGATGCTGTGGCTGGAGGAGCTGGGCGCGGCCGGGCGGACGGAGTTCGTCTTCGTGGCCGCGCCGCTGCGCATCGAGGGGGGCACCGGCAGCCCGATCACCCCGCTCGCCGTCCTGTGAGCGGTCACCAGGTGACGGGCAGGCTCCTGACGCCGTACACCGAGGCGTCGTGCTTGACCGGCACCTCGCCCGCCGGGACGGCCAGCCGCAGGCCGGGGAAGCGCTCGAACAGCGCCCGGTAGCCGATCCGCAGCTCGATCCTGGCGAGCTGCTGGCCGAGGCACTGGTGCACGCCGTGCCCGAAGGCCAGATGGCGGCGCGCCTCCGGACGGTCCGTGAGCAGCCGGCCGGGGTCGGCGTACACGGCGGGGTCGCGGTTGATCGCGGGCAGGGACAGGGCCACGGTCTCGCCCGCCCTGACCGTCACGCCCGCCACCTCCACGTCCTCCAGCGCGGCCCTGGACGGCGCGCCGAGATGCAGGATCGACAGCCAGCGCAGCAGCTCCTCGACCGCGCCCTCCTCGTACGGGCAGCCGCGCTCCAGCAGCGCGAACACGCCCAGCGCCAGCATGTTCGCCGTGGTCTCGTGGCCCGCCACGAGCAGGATCACCGCGAGCCCGGCGAGCTCGTCGTCGCCGAGCTCGCCGGTCAGGTCGCCGATCAGGCCGCCGTCCGGCTCCACGCGCCTGCGGCGGACCAGATCGCGCAGGTAGCCGGTCAGCTCGGCCAGCGCCCCCGCGCCGTCCGCGCCGAAGGTGACGAGCCGGGCGCTGAGCTCCTGGAACCGGTCGTGGTCGGCGTACGGGACGCCGAGCAGCTCGCAGATGACCAGCGACGGGATCGGCAGCGCGTACGCCGTCACGAGGTCGGCCGGCGGCCCGGCGGCGGCCATGGCGTCGAGGTGGTCGGCGGCGATGCGCTCGATCCGCGGTTCGAGCAGGCGCATCCGGCGCAGCGTGAACCGGCCGGTGAGCAGGCGGCGGTAGCGGGTGTGCTCCGGCGGGTCCATGGCCGCGAAGAAGCCCGGCGGGGCGGGGACGCCGAGCCCGGCGGGACCCCCGGGCGCGGCCCGGTGCTTGAGCTCCTGCCGGGCGCTGAACCGGGGATCGCCCAGCACCGCGCGGGCGGCCTCGGCGGTGGTGGCCAGCCAGCCGAGATGGCCGTCGGCGAACTCCAGACGGCTCATCGCCGGAAGGCCCGCCAGCCCGGCCGGGGGATCGAAGGGGCATTCCGCCGGGCGTTCAATGGGAAGTCGCATAATTGTGAGAGTAGACTCTCAAATAAGAGTTGCATAGCGCCTTTGTCGGGTGGACGCGCGGGACTCCCGCCCGGAGAATGCGGTGACATGAGCGAACGACCTGCCCAGGGCCTGCGCGAGCGGAAGAAGGCCAGGACCCGCGCCCTGATCCAGAAGGAGGCGCTGCGCCTGTTCCGCGAGCAGGGCTACGCGGCGACGACCGTGGAGCAGGTCGCCGAGGCGGCGGAGGTCGCGCCCAGCACCGTCTTCCGCTATTTCCCGACGAAGGAGGATCTGGTGCTGGTCGACCAGTTCCCGCCCTTCGTCGAGGCGCTCAGGGCCGTGCCCGCCGGGGTGGGGCCCGTCCAGGCCGTCCGCGCGGCCATGCGGGCGGTCACGGACGCCCAGACGCCGCAGGAGATCGCCGACGGCATGGAACGGGAGAAGCTCATGCTCACCGTCCCCGAACTGTGGGCGGCCAGCCTGGAGAACGTCACCGGCGTGCTGCGGACGCTGCGGGAGGAGCTCGCGGCGCGCCAGGGCCGGGACGCGGACGACCCGGAGATCAGGAACGTCACGGGGGCCGTCACGGGCGTGATGGTGGCCCTGTGGTTCGAATGGGTCCGGAACCCTGCCATGGACGGCCCCGCCGAGCTGGACAAGGCGCTCGCCCACCTGGAGGCCGGGCTTCCGGTGCAGCCCGGCCTGTAGCCCGGCCTGCGAGCCGGCCTGCGGGCCGGGCGCGCGGGTCAGGCGCCCGGGTAGTTGCCGCCGCCGTACGCGGCGTCGAGGGCGTCGTAGTCGGGGGTGAAGCCCTGCTTGGGGATGGCGTCGGCGAACACCACCTCCCGCGGCCTCTTGTACGCCGCCAGCTCGCCCCTGACGTGCGCGACCAGGTCGTCCGGCGTGGCGGCGGCGTCCGGCCTCAGCACGACCACCGCCTTGACCGCCTGGTGCCAGCGCGGGTCGGGCACGCCGATCACCGCGGCGTCGGCGACGGCCGGGTGGGTCCGCAGCGCGCGCTCGACCTCGGCCGGGTAGATGTTCTCGGCGCCCGACTTGATCATGCGCAGCCGGGGGCCGATGAAGGTGATGGTGCCGTCGGGTTCGCGGCGGCCGAGGTCGCCGGTGTGATGCCAGCCGTACCGCGACTTCTCAGCATTTAAGTCGGGCCGGGCGAAATATCCGGAAAAGAGGGTCTTGCCCCTCGCGCAGATCTCGCCCGCCTCGCCCACCGGCACCTCCACGCCCTCCGGATCCAGGATGCGCACCTGGACCAGCGGCGACGGACGTCCCGCGAACCCCGCCCCGCCCTCGGCCAGCCCGAGGAAGGTGAGCATGCCGCCCACCTCCGTCTGCCCGTACCCGCCCATCTTCGAGCGGCACCAGGGCGAGTCGTCCACGGTGATCATGTCGTCCCACTCGGCGGAGTGGGCGACGAAGCGCAGCGAGGACAGGTCGTACTTGCCGCCCGCGTTCGCCGCCGCGACCGCGTCGATCATCGGCCCGAACAGGAACGCCTGCGTCACCCGCTCGGCGTCCACCAGCCGGCAGACCTCCTCGGCGTCGAAGGCGGGCGTGAACACGTTCGTGCCGCCGATCTGGAGGGTGGCCAGGCAGAACATCATCGTCCCGACGTGGAAGAGCGGCCCGTCGTTGAGGAAGGTGAACCCCGGCTCCATCTGCCGGACGACGAGCAGCGTGGCGCTGTGGGCCACCAGGGCCGCGCTGCTGAGCAGGGCGGCGCCCGGCCGGCCCCCGAAGGCGGCGGTGTAGAGGGCGAGCACCGGCTCGGCGTCGTCCACCTGCGGGAACTCGCGCAGCGAACCGCCGGCGACCATCTCCTCGTACGGCTCGCCCGCCCGCACCCACGTCGCCTCGTCCGCCAGCTCGGCGGCGGTGTCGGAGTGCTGCCAGACGACGACCCGCGGCGCCAGGTCGGCCAGGACGAAACGCAGCTCGTCCCCGGACTGCCGCCAGTTGGCCGGGCAGAGCACCGCGCCCAGGCGGGAGCAGGCCAGCAGCAGCTCCAGCACGGCGTGCGAGTTCTGGCCGAGCCACAGCACCCGGTCACCGGCGGCCACGCCGCGCCCGGCCAGGGCGTCGGCCAGCCGCGTCACGCGGGCGTCCAGCTCGGGGTAGGTGAGCCGCACGTCCCCGTCCACCACGGCGGTGACGTGAGGGCGGCTGCGGGCGTGGTCGGCCAGGACGTCGGACAGGGTGAGGCTGTGGATCATCGTCATCCTCCTGCGGGGGCGAAGGCCGGCATGACCTCGGCGGCGAAGAAGCGCATGACCCGCTTCATGTCCTCCAGCGGCATGGGCCTGGTGCTGCCGAAGTCGCACAGGAGGTTGCTGAAGCCGGCGTCACTGAGCAGCGAGATCTGCTCGATCACGCGGGCGGGGTCGCCGATGACCTCAAGCTGCTCCCAGCGGAAGTCCGGCGAGACCGAGCCGCCCTTGAGGTAGCGGTCCTGGTAGTACTCGAAGCCCTGGGCGGCCTTGCCGGTCCTGGCGTCGATGGGCGCGCTGCGCTCGTTGAAGATGCGCGAGCGGTCGAAGGACGCCTCGAACCTGGCCTGGTCCTCGCGGGCCCGCTCCAGCGTGGGGGCGACATAGACGCTGCGGGCCACCACCAGGTCGGCGCCCGCCGGGTGGCCGGCCCGCGCGGCCGTCTCCCGCCAGGTCTCGGCCGCCCTGACGACCTTGCGGAACGTCGCCGCGGGGTCGGCCAGGACGGGCAGGCCGCGCTCGGCGTACATGGTGACGGTCTCGGGGGAGACCGCGGCCACGTGCAGCGGCGGGTGCGGCGACTGCAGCGGGCGTGGTACGAGCGAGACCTCGGCGCCGGTCCGGTAGAACTTCCCCTCGTGCCGGTACGACTCCCGCGTCCACAGCCCGAGGATCACCTCCAGCGCCTCGTTGAACCGGTCGCGCGCCTCGGCCAGGTCGATGCCGAAGCCCTCGAACTCGAAGCTCTGGTACCCCCGCCCGATCCCCAGGTCGAGCCGCCCGCCGGAGAGCACGTCCACCTGCGCGGCCTCCTCGGCCACGTGGACGGGGTTGTGCAGCGGCAGCACCACGATGCCGGTGCCGAGCCGGAGCCGGGAGGTGCGGGCGGCGGCGTGGGCGAGCATGGTGAACAGGTTGGGGACCACGCCGTAGTCGCGGAAGTGGTGCTCGGCCAGCCGCACCCCGTCGAAGCCCAGCTCCTCGGCCAGCTCGATGAGCTCCAGATGGTAGTCGTAGACGTCCTTGAAGCTCTGGCCGTCGAAGCGGTGGAAGAGGTGGAAGGTCGAGAACTTCATGCGGCGGCCTCTCCGTATGTAAACCAAGCGCTCGCTTGGGAGCGTATCACGCCGGCTGCCGCTCCAGGACCACCTCCCGGGTCGCCTCGCGCGGCCGCAGCACCGGCGCGAGCAGCGTGAGCGCCACCAGGATCCCCGTGATCAGCGCGAACGCCGCCGGGTACGACACGCCGTCGGCCACCCATCCCGTCACCGCCGGCGCGGTCAGCCCCGACAGGTACGTGATCGTCGCGACCCCGGCGACCCCCTCGCCCGGCGTGGGCCCCGCGTTCCCCGCCGCCGCGAACACCAGCGGCACGATGACCGCGACCCCCAGCCCGACCAGCGCGAACCCGACGATGCCCAGCGCGGGCGTGCGGGCCAGGACCACCAGCACGCCGCCCACGACCGCGATGATCCCGCCCGTCCTGACCGCCCGCACCGGGCCGGTCAGGCGCACCACCCGGTCGCCCAGCAGCCGGGCGCCGGCCATGCAGAGCATGAAGATCGTGTAACCCGCGGCGGCCACGCCGGGCCCGGCGTCGGCGACGTTGGTGAGGTAGACCGCGGCCCAGTTGGAGCTGGCGCCCTCGGCGAACGTGCCGCAGAAGCCGACCACGCCGATGGCCGCGATGGCGCGCGAGGGCAGGGCGAACCGGCGCGGCGCGGGCCCGGCGGCGGCCCGCGGCCCGTCGGGCAGCAGCCCGCGCCCGGCGATCCCGCTCGCGACCACCAGGACGGCGGCGACGACCCCCAGGTGCAGGCGGGCGTCGACGCCGGCGTGCGCGGCCAGGGTGCCGAGGCCGCCGGCCGCCAGGCTGCCGACGGCCCACATGCCGTGGAGGCCGGAGATGACCGGCTTCTTCAGATGCCGTTCAAGGGTCACGCCGTGGGCGTTCATGACGACGTCGCACATGCCCGCCGACGCGCCGTACAGCAGGAAGATGACGAACAGCCACACGGGGGCGGGGGCGAAGGCGGGCAGGGCCAGGCCGCCGCACCACAATGCGAGCAGCGCGCGCGTGGTGGCGCGGCTGCCGAACCGGTGGGCCAGGCGACCGGCCAGCGGCATCGCCGCGAAGGCCCCGATCGAGGGGCAGAGCAGCGCGAACCCGAGCATCGCCGCGCTCAGGTGGACGTGTTCCTGGAGCCACGGGATGCGGGTGGCGAAACTGCCGGCGACGGCTCCGTGCGCGGCGAAGACGGCCGCGATGGCGCGATGAGGGCTCATGGCGAGAGAAACTATCAGGGAACCTTCCTGATGAAAAGAGCTATCAGGGAGCCTTCCTGACTATTATGGACGGCGTGAAGACCGCGACCCCGTCCATGGCCCGTGCGATCAACGACCGGCTCGCCCTCGACCTGCTGCTGGAGCACGGTCCGCTGACCGCTCCGCAGCTTCGTGAGCTGACCGGCCTGTCCCGGCCCACCGTCTCCGACCTGATCGAACGGCTCAAGGGCGGCGGCCTCATCGAGGAGGCCGGCGAGCGCGGCGAGGACCGTCGCGGCCCCAACGCCCGCCTCTACGCGCTGGTCGCCGGCCGGGCCCACGTCGCCGGGGTCGACCTGCGCCGCACGGCGATCAAGGTCACGGTGGCCGACCTCACCGGCCACGTGGTCGGTGAGGCCGTCCGCGAGATCTCCGGCGACCTGGTCGATCTCGTCGCGGCCACGGTCGCCGAGGCCGCCGGGGGCCGCGCGCTCGACAACGTGGTCATCGGCGCCCCCGGCCTGGTCAAACCCATGGACGGCGAGCTGGCGGTGGCCAATGACGTGCCCGGGTGGCGGCCCGGCCTGGTGGGCGCCGTGCGCGAGCGGCTGGGCGTGCCCGTCGTCCTGGAGAACGAGGTGAACCTGGCCGCCGTCGCCGAGCTGCGCACCGGCGCCGCCCAGGGCAGCGACGACTTCGTGCTGCTCTGGCTGGACGACGGCATCGGCGCCGCGGTCGTGCTCGGCGGCCGGGTGCGGCGCGGCGCGTCAGGCGGCGCGGGCGAGGTCGGCTTCCTCGACGTGGAGGGCACGCCGTTGTGCATCCTGCTCCAGAACACGACCCGGCCCGACGAGCTGGCGCGCCGGGTGGCCAAGGGCGCCTTCGCCTTCGTCACCCTCCTCGACCCCGGCCTGGTGGTGCTCGGCGGGGCCACCGGCCAGGAGGGCGGCGACGGGCTGGCCGAGCAGGTCGCCGTCCGGCTGGGCGAGCTGTCGCCCGCGCCCACCGAGGTCAGGGCCACCCGGGTCGGGGGCAACGCGGTGCTGGAGGGGGCCGTGCTGACCGCCCTCGACGCGGCGCGGGACAACGTCTGGTGACCCGCGCCGCGCAGTGCTCAGCGGACCCGGCTTACTGGACGGCGGCGGGCTCGCGCAGCGGCAGGCGCACCTCGAACCAGGTCTCGCCCGGCACCGAGCGCACCTTGATCTCGCCGCCGTGCCGCCCGGCCACGATGCGGTAGGAGATGTCCAGGCCGAGCCCGGTGCCCTCGCCCACGCTCTTGGTGGTGAAGAACGGCTCGAAGATCCGGTCCTTGATCGCCTCGGGCACGCCGGGGCCGGTGTCGCCGATCTCGACGATCGCCTCGTCCTCGTCGTGGGCGGTGCGGACGGTCAGCGTGCCCTCGTCGCCCATGGCGTCGAGCGCGTTGTGGATGAGGTTCGTCCACACCTGGTTGAGCTCGCCGGCGTAGCAGGGGATGAGCGGCAGCGTGCGGTCGTAGTCGGTGACCACGCTGACGCCCGGCGCGATCTTGCCGCGGAAGATGGCGATCGTGCTGTCGAGCAGGTCGTGCACGTCGATCAGCTGGAACGGCGCCCGGTCCATCTGCGAGTACTGCTTGGCCGAGCGGATCAGCGAGGTGATGCGCTCGGTGGCCTCGGTGACCTCGTTCAGCATCTGCGAGATCTCGATGGCCTCGGCCAGCCAGTGGAGGGCGGCCGGGGTGTGCTCCTCGCCCACCTTGCCGCGGATCTTCTGCAGGTACTCGGCGGTGAAACCGGCGTTGACCAGCGCGGGAGCCAGCTCCCACGCGTCCTCGACGCCGACGTCCTCCAGCGCCTCGCCGAGCGCGTCCTCGGCGTCGGAGATCTCCAGCGGGGAGCGCTGCGGCTGGTTGCCCAGGTTGCTCGTGCACGCCTCCTGGGCCTCGATCAGCGTGCGCAGCTTCTCCGGCGGGATGCCGGCCTCGGCGAGCTGGGCGAGCTGGATGCGGGACGCCTTGATCAGCGAGCGCAGCTCGCTCACCGCGCGCACGGCCGCCGCCGCCGGGTTGTTCAGCTCGTGCGTGAGCCCGGCGGTGATCGTGCCGAGCGCGGTCAGCCGCTGCCGCCGGTCGATGATCTCCCGCTGCATGCGCCCGCCCGACATCATGCCGTCGAGCAGGTGCATCGCCATCGGGAACCACTCGGCCACGATGTAGGCGAACTTCTTGGCGGGCAGCAGGAAGATCCGCGAGGGCGCGGTCGCGCGCAGCGTGTGCTGGTAGGTCTCCGGCGCCCGGTCGCCCAGGTAGGCCGAGGTAGCGCCGCCGTAGACGCCGGGCTGGGAGGCGCGCGGCATGGCGACGGTGCCGGCGCTGACCGTCTCGTTGATCATCTGCACCTCGCCCGCCAGCAGCACGGCGAAGCACTCGGCCGGCTCGCCCTGCCGGACGATGTCCTCGTCCTGGGCGTAGGAGCGCACCCGGCCGCTGGCGGCCAGCTTGCCGAGCTGCTCGTCGGTCAGCCGCTCGAACAGGAAGAGCTTGCGCAGTTCGTCGATGTCGACGGTGTCGAGGCGGTCGGTCATTGCTTCTCCAGATAACGATGCACCAGCGCGACGGCCATCGCGCCCTCACCGACGGCGGAGGCCACCCGCTTGATCGACTCGGCCCGCACGTCCCCCGCGGCGAACACGCCGGGCACGTTGGTCTCCAGGTAGTAGGGCTCGCGGCGCAGCGTCCAGTTGCGCGGCCGCCTGCCGCCCTGCACCAGGTCGGGCCCGGTCAGCACGAACCCCTTGGCGTCCCGCTCGATCGTCTCGCCCAGCCACGACGTGTACGGCTCGGCCCCGATGAACACGAACAGGTACTGGGCGTCGACCGTGCGCTCCTCGCCCTTGGTCGACAGCGTGAGCCGTTCGAGGTGGTCGTCACCGGCGCCGGCGACGACCTCGGTCAGGAGGCTGACCTCGATGTTGTCGATCGCGTTGATCTGCTCGATGAGGTAGTGGGACATGGACTTCTCCAAACCATCACTCCTCACCAACAAATGGACCTTGCGCGCGAATCCCGCCAGGTAGACGGCCGCCTGCCCGGCCGAGTTGGCCGCGCCGACGATGTGGACCTCGTTGTCCTTGCACGCCGGCGCCTCGGTCAGCGCGGCGCCGTAGAAGACGCCCCGGCCGACGAACTCGTCCAGGCCGGGCGCCTCCAGCCGCCGGTAGGTGACGCCGGTGGCCAGGATGACCGCGTGGGCGGCGATCTCCCCGCCGTCCTTGAACCCGATCACCCGGGCCTGCCCGCGCGGCTCCAGATGGGTGACCTTGCGCGCGCTCAGCAGCTCGGCCCCGAACTTGAGCGCCTGCCGGCGCGCCCGGTCGGCGAGCTGCTGCCCGGACACCCCGTCGGGGAAGCCCAGGTAGTTCTCGATCCTGGAGCTCTGGCCCGCCTGGCCGCCCGAGGCGTGCGCCTCGACCAGCACCGTGTTCAGGCCCTCCGACGCGCCGTAGACCGCCGCGCCGAGGCCCGCGGGCCCGCCGCCGACCACGATCAGGTCGTAGAAGTCGGTGGCCGGCGTGGTGGACAGCCCGACCGCGGTGGCCAGCGTGGCCTGGTCGGGGGACTCCAGCGTGGTGCCGTCCTCGGTGACCACCAGCGGCAGGTGACAACCCTCGCCCGCCGCCTTGACGAGCTGCGCGCCCTCGGGGTCCTCGGCCAGCATCCACTGGTAGGGCACGTGGTTGCGGGCCAGGAAGTCCCGCACCTGGTACGAGCGCGCCGACCAGCGGTCGCCCACCACGCGCAGCTCGGGACGCGCCGTCCGGTCGGTCCGCATCCAGGCGTCGAGCTGGCCGTCGATCACCGGGTAGAACTTCTCCTCCGGCGGGTCCCACGGCTTGAGCAGGTAGTGATCGAGATCGACCACGTTGATCGCCTGGATCGCGGCGTCGGTGTCGGCATAGGCGGTCAGCAGCACCCGGCGCGCGTACGGGTACATGTCCATGGCGGCTTCCAGGAACTGCACGCCGTTCATCTGCGGCATCCGGTAGTCGGCCAGGATCGCCGCCACCTCGTCGCCGCGCAGCCGCATCTCCTTGACCGCCTCGATGCCGTCGTGGGCCGCCTCGGCGCGGACAATCCTGTACTCATGGCCGTACCGGCGCCTGAGGTCACGCGCCACCGCCCGCGACACCCCCGGGTCGTCGTCAACCGTCACGATGACCGGCTTGTCCATTCCTCTACCTTCTCCCCAATGGTCCCTAAGGGAAGGATGTCATGCACGCGTGGGTTGGTGAGCACTCGCTCATATCATGGGCCGATGAGCACCCGTGAGCGCATCCTCGACGCCGCCGAGCAGGCCATTCGGGAGTTCGGCATCTCGGGCGCGACCACGCGGCGCATCGCCCAGGCGGCCGGCTGCTCCGAGGCGCTGCTCTACAAGCACTTCGCCGGCAAGGAGCAGATGTTCCTCGCGGTCCTGCTCGAACGGCTGCCCGCGCTCGCCCCGGCGCTGGCCCGGCTGCGGCAGAGCACGGGCGAGGGCGACCTGGCCGGCAACCTCACCCGCTTCACCCTGGCGGCGCTGGAGTTCTACACCGAGGCCGCCACCATCGCCTCCGGCATGCTGGCCGACCCCTCGCTGCTGGCCCGCTTCAAGCACATGCTGGCCGCCACCGGCACCGGCCCCCACCTGCCGATCAGGTCGCTGGCCGAGATCCTCGACGCCGAGCGGGCCGCGGGCCGCACCGACGCCGGCCTCGACCCCGGCGCGGCGGCCGCCCTGCTGATGGGCGCCTGCTTCCATCGGGCCAACCTGTCCTACTTCGTCGACCCGGCCGACAAGGACGAGGAGTGGGCGGCCGGCGTCGTCGCCGCGCTGCTCAGGCGATGACCCGGCCGGCGCCGCCGTCGACCAGCATCGAGACGCCGTTGACGTACGAGGCCCGCTCGCTGGCCAGGAACGCGATCACGTCCCCCACCTCGTCGGCCTGACCGACCCGCCCGACCGGCACGGCCCGGCCGCGCTCCTCGACCACGTCGTCGCCGCCCGACATGCCGCGCAGGCGTTCGGTGTCGATCGCCCCCGGCAGCACGTTGTTGACCAGCACGCCGTCGCCGCCGACCTCGCGGGCCAGCGTGCGCACGAGCCCGGCGACGGCCGGGCGCATGGCGTTGGACAGCGCCAGCCCGTCGATCGCCTCGCGGACGGACGAGCTGGTGACGGTGACGATCCGGCCCCACCCCCGCGACCGCATCTCCGGCAGCACCGCCTGGATCAGCCGGACGGTGCCGAGCAGGTTGCGCTGCACCGCGACGTCCCAGTCCTTGAGGCCGACCTCGTCGAAGCGGCCGGTGGGCGGGCCGCCCGCGTTGGCCACCAGGATGTCGACCGGGCCGAGCACGTCGCGCGTCTCGTCGGCCACCCGCTGAGCCGCCGCCGGGTCCTCCACGTCGGCCAGCACGGCGTGCACCACGTGGCCGAACTGCTGCAGCTCCACCACCGCGTCCGCGAGCCGTTCCGGGTTGCGCGCGCTGACGCACACGTCGCAGCCCTCGCGCGCGAGGCTCTTGGCGGCGGCCAGGCCGATGCCCGCGCTGCCGCCGGTGACCAGGGCTACCTTGCCCGAGATGCCGAGATCCATAAGCCGACTATAGTGACGGGCCGATCACTGCGGCCGCACCCGGGTCAGCTTGTCCGGGTTGAGCACGCCGTAAAGCCCCTGGATACGGCCGTCGCGCACGTCGAGGGCGATGAGCTGGTCGCTTCCGGCCACGTGCGTCCACAGGGCGGGGCGGCCGTTGGCCTCGACCAGGCGCGCCCGGCTGAAGTCGTAGCGGGCCAGCAGGCCGCCGATGAAGCCGCTGACCTTGCGCCGGCCCAGGATCGGCCGCAGGGCGGCCCGGACCTTGCCGCCGCCGTCGTTCCACAGGACGACGTCCTCGTGCAGCAGCTCGGTCAGCGCGTCGAGGTCGCCGCCGCCGGCCGCCTCCATGAACTTCGTCAGCAGCCTGGCGTGGTCCTCGTTCGTCGGCGTGAACCGGTCGCGGCCCTGCGACACCCGGACCGAGGCGCGGTGGTGCAGCTGCCGGGCGTTGGCCACCGACGAGCCGACGATCTCGGCGATCTGGTCGTACGGCAGCTCGAACGCCTCCCGCAGCACGAACACCGCCCGCTCCGGCGGCGACAGCTTCTCCATCAGGTGCAGGGTCGCGAAGGAGAGGGTGTCGCGCAGCTCCGCCGTGTCCAGCGGCCCGGCCTCGCCCGTCGCGACCGGCTCGGGCAGCCACGGCCCGGTGTACGCCTCCCGCCGCACCCGGGCCGAGCGAAGCTGGTCGAGGGCCAGCCGCGAGACCACGGTCAGCAGGAACGCGCGGGGCTCCCTGATCTGGCTCCTGTCGGTGCCCTCCCACCGCAGCCATGCCTCCTGCACGACGTCCTCGGCGTCCCACATGCTGCCGAGCAGGCGGTAGGCCAGGCCCAGCAACATGGGGCGGTATTCCTCGAAGTCCACGTCCGGCATCATGCCCTGCCGCCCGGACGGGCGGCTCGGCGGGGGCTCGGCGGGGGGGCGCGGCGGCGGCGCCACGGGGTGGCCAAGGCGGGCCGGGCGTGATGGGCTGGGGGCGTGGCGAGAAATCTGATCCTGTCAGGAGGGCTCTTCCACGACTTCGCCGCCACGTCGGCCGCGCTCGCCGACGTGCTGGGCGAGGTGGGCGTCGAGTCCGAGATCACCGAGGACATCGCGGGCGCGCTGAGCGAGCCGCCGGAGGTGCAGCTCATCACGGTCAACGCGCTGCGCTGGCAGATGGGCCAGGACCGCTTCGCCGACCTGCGCGGCGAATGGCGCTTCGCGCTGCCCGCCCAGGCCCGCACCACGCTCCTCGACCACCTCGACCGGGGCGGCGGCCTGCTGTGCATGCACACGGCCGCGGTCTGCTTCGACGACTGGCAGGGCTGGCCGCGGGTGCTCGGCGGCTGCTGGAACTGGCCCAAGTCCCACCACCCGCCGCTGGGCTGGACCGGCGTGCGGGTGCACGGCGCCGCCCACCCCATCGTGGCGGGCCTGCGCGACTTCGACCTGGTCGACGAGGTCTACAGCGACCTCGACGTGCTGCCGGACGTGCGGCCCCTGGCCTCCGCGCACGGCCAGCCGCTGGTGTGGGCGCGTCCGGTGCGCCGCGGCCGGGTGGTCTACGACGCGCTGGGGCACGACACCAGGTCCTACGACAACGAGATCCACCGGACCCTGCTCCAGCGGGCCGCGTCGTGGCTGCTGAAACGGCCGGTGGACGACACCGGGTGACACGTCCGGTTCGGACAAGACCCGAGCTCGCGCGGCGGGCACGATGGCTCCATGAACGTCAATCTCTCGGCGGTCGCCGGCTTCCTGGCCACGCACGCGCGGGTCCTGGACCGGCGCCGCTTCCACTTGCTCATGGAGGAGACCGGCCCGGCCTCCGTGCTCGGCGCCCTCGACGCCTACCGCAACCCCGACGGCGGCTACGGCTGGGGCCTGGAGCCCGACCTGCGCTCGCCGGAGAGCCAGCCGGGCGCGGCGCTGCACGCCTTCGAGGTGTTCGAGGAGATCGGCCCCGACACCGCGCCGCAGGCCGTCGCGCTGTGCGACTGGCTGGAGTCGGTGACGATGCCCGACGGCGGGCTGCCGTTCGCGCTGCCGCTCACCCTGACCGACGGCACCGCGCCCTGGTGGGCGGGCGCGGACACGAGCACGTCGTCGTTGCAGATCACGGCCGTCTCCGCGGCGGCGGCCCACGCCGTGGCCGCCCACGACCCGGCCGTGGCCGCGCATCCGTGGCTGGAGCGGGCCACCCGCTACTGCCTCGACGCGATCCAGGCGCTGGACGAACGGCCGCACGCGTACGTGCTCTCCTTCGCCGTGCGCTTCCTGGACGCCGTCCACGGGACGCGGCCCGAGGCGGCCGGGCTGCTCAAGCGGCTGGCCGCCCACATCCCCGAGGACGGGCGGGTGCCCGTGGAGGGCGGCACCGCCGACGAGCGGCTGAACCCCCTCGACTTCGCCCCCTACCCGGGGCGGCCGGCGCGCGAGCTGTTCGCGCCCGAGGTGATCGCCTCCGACCTCGACCGGCTGGCCGGGACGCAGCAGGAGGACGGCGGCTGGGTCGTGGACTACGCGCGGATCTCGCCCGCGGGCGCGCTCGAATGGCGGGGCGCGGCCACCGTGCGGGCCGTCGAGATCCTGCGGCGCAACGGCGTGCTCTGACCGGCCCCGATCGTCACTGCCGGCGCTGCCCGACCCGGCGGGCCGACTCCGACTCCTGGGCCATGCGACGCAGCGTGTCGAGCGCCTTGCCGTACAGGACGGTGCCCAGCACCAGGGCCTCCACGGCGGCGTCGCGCGGCCCGTCGAAGGGGATGGTGTCCATCTCGACCTCGGTCACCAGCTTCCTGGCGGCCTCGACGTACGGCGCGAGGTCGACGCGCAGGCCGAGCTGGCGCATGCGGACCATCGTCTGCGCCAGCTCGTCGCGGGTGGGGGCGTCCTCGGCGACGGTCCAGCCGAGCTCGCCGAGCAGCCGGTCGACCTCGGCCCTGGCGGTCCGCCACTCCTCGTCCTGCTCGGGCTCGACGACCGGGCCGAGCGCGTAGTGCGCGATCCCCAGCATGTGGTGGATGGGCAGCGTCTCGTCGTCGACGGCGGCGATGACCTGCTTGATGGCGGCCACGGGGAGCCGGCCCACCTCCAGCAGGGCGCGGATCAGGCGCAGCCTGCGCAGGTGGGACTCGTCGTACTCGGCGCGGGTCGCGGCGGTCTGCTCGCCCTGGTGCAGCATGCCCTCACGCAGGTAGTACTTGATCGTGGGGATGGCGACACCGGATCGGGCGCTCAGTTCTGAGATGCGCATCGATAGATAATAGCGCTATCCAGATCGGGCGACGTGGCGGGCCGCGCTCACCACCTCGTGCACGTCGGCCTGCCGGTTCCACAGGAAGACCGCCTCCAGCGGCGGCACGTCCTCCTTGATGGGGACGAAGGTGAGCGCCTCGGGCACCGCGCTGCCCTCGTGGACGCACAGGCTGTAGCCGGCCCCCGCGCCCACCATGTCGATCACCAGGTCGTGGGTGGCGGCGGCCGGGCCCAGCCGGGGATGCAGCCGATGCCGGACGAACCCCTCCAGGAATCGCCGGGCCCCGGCGACCGCGTCCGACTCGGGCATGATCAGCGGCTCGCCGGCCAGGTCCGCCAGCGACAGCGCCTCCCGTCCGGCCAGCGGGTGGTCGCGGGGGAGCAGCGCGCGGACCGGGAAGCGGTGGACGAGCATGCGGGCCACGCCCCTCGGCAGCGAGCCGGGGGCGTAACCGAGGCCGGCCTGCAACGTGCCGTCGGCGATGGAGATCAACTGCTCGGCGGTGCTCATCGGCGCGATCCGCACCGGCACGTTC
Organism: Nonomuraea sp. NPDC049646; assembly: GCF_044465525.1. Lineage (NCBI taxonomy): Bacteria > Bacillati > Actinomycetota > Actinomycetes > Streptosporangiales > Streptosporangiaceae > Nonomuraea > Nonomuraea sp. NPDC049646. The sequence goes on from NZ_JBITLU010000004.1 coordinate 72,225, forward strand.
TGGAGCTGCGCGAGCAGCCGGGCGGCGACGTCGGCCAGCCCGTCGGCCACGCCCAGGCGGGCGGTGCGGCCCGTGCTCCGCGCGGCGGCCACGGCTCGTTCGTAGGCGTCGAGCGCGACCGTGGCCTGGGCCAGGAACGCCTCGCCCGCCTCGGTGAGCCGCACGCCGCTGGACGATCGGCTGAACAGCTCGACGCCTATCTCCTTCTCCAGCGCCCTGAGCTGCTCCGACAGCGTGGGCTGCGCGATGTGCAGCGCGGTCGCGGCGCGGCGGAGGCTGCCGGCGCGCGCGATCGCCATCGCGTATCTGACGTAGCGCAGATCCATCTCTCACCTCGGGGTGATGATGATGGGCTATCGGCTGATCACATCTCCGTATTACAAGACGGTGCAGCCCGCGTGAAGACGTCCAGTCACGGCTTGTGCCTTCCCGCTGTTCAGGGCCTCGCCCAACCTGGCGGCGCGGCCCTTCGGGCGGAAGTCGCCGCCGTTGCGGCCGCCCGGAAACGCCGCGTACGCCCCCCGGGCCCTCGCCCGGCCTGCCGTACCGAGCAAGCGCTTGTCTCAGCGTGTTATCGTGATCGCCGAGCTGGAGGGGGCGGGATGCAGTCCTTCGCCGGGTGCGCGGCCGTGGCCGGGATCGGGATGACCGCGCTGACCAGGCAGTCCGGGCGCACCGAGCTGGAGCTGGCCGCCGAGGCGTGCCGGGCCGCCTGCGCGGACGCCGGGATCGCGCCCGGCGAGGTCGACGGGCTGCTCAGCTACCACATGAACGACTCCGCGCCGGTCGTCCAGGTCGCCCGCGCGCTGGGGATCGAGCGGCTGCGCTGGCACAACGACATCTCCGGCGGCGGGACGCAGGCCGCGTCCGTGCTGGGGGACGCGGCCATGCTGATCCACGCCGGCGTGGCCAGGAACGTCCTGGTCTTCCGGGCGCTCAACGGGCGGTCCGGCACGCGGATGAACACCGCCTCCACCGGCCCCCTGGAACGCCACACCTACGGCCTGGCGGGGCCGATCCCGCTGTTCGCCATGGCCGCGACCCGCTACCTGCACGACACCGGGCTCACCGCCGAGCACCTGCACGCCGTGGTCGCCCAGTCCAGGAGCAACGCCGCCGCCAACCCGCGCGCCCTGCGCCGCGACCCCCTGGACCTGGCCGCCTACCTGGCCAGACCGTACGTCTGCACGCCGCTGCGCACCGTCGACTGCTGCCTGGAGACCGACGGCGCGTGCGCGCTGCTGGTGAGCGGCGTCCTGGACGGGCCGCGCATCCGGGCGGTCGTCCGCGGGGGCGGCCCCGGCTGCTCCTCCATGGACCGCTCGCCGGACGTGACGGCCGTCTTCTCCTCTCACGTCGCGCCCCTGTTGTGGGCGGCGTCCGGCATGCGGCCCTCGGACGTCCGGGCGGCGCTGCTCTACGACGCCTACTCCTGGCTGGTGCCCCGGCAACTGGAGGACTTCGGGCTGGTGGCGCGGGCGGACCTGGGGGCGTACCTGCTGGAGCGGCGGCACGCGTGGGTGAACCCGCACGGCGGCCTGCTGTCGGAAGGGTACGTGCACGGGCTCAACAACGTGGCCCAGGCGGTGCGGGAACTGCGCGCCGGGCGCGAGACCGCCCTGGTGACCGGGTTCGGCGGCAGCTACGGCAGCGCCGCCCTGCTCACCCGGTGAACGTCAGGGAGCGAGCGTGAACGCCGCGTGCGAGCCGCGGCCGTCGTCGCCGGGCAGCACGCCGCGGGCCGCCAGCCAGGCCGCCGCGCCCGCCGCGTCGCGCGCCGTCGCCACCCGCTCGCCGGACAGCCGCGCCAGCACGGCCCGGCGCACCGGCCCCTCGCTGGTCAGCACGCTGCCCGCGAGCACGACGTCGCCCGAGACGTGCACCCTGCGCAAGGTGGCCACCAGCCGGTCGGCGGCCTCCTCGGCGACCTTGAGCGCCATCGGGTCACCGGCCTCGGCCGCCCGGCTGACCAGCGCGGACAGCGCGGCCAGCCGCATGTGGTCGGCCTGCGCGAGCCGGACGAGCCGGTCGGCGACCGCCCGCGGCGACCCCGGACGCTCCTCGCCCAGGAAATGCCCGACGACGAGCGCGACCAGGCTGCCCGGCTCGCCCGCCGCGCCCCGGTCGAGGGCGGAGACCACGGCCTTGGCGGCGGCGCGGCCGATCCAGAAGCCCGAGCCCTCGTCGCCCAGCAGCCAGCCGAGCCCGTCGGCGATCGTGTCGATGCGGTGGCCGGCGACCCTGGCCGCGACCGCGCCCGTGCCCGACAGCAGCAGCGAGCCGTCGGGCTCGGCGGTGCCGGCGGCGTAGGCCACCGCGACGTCCCCCTCGATCAGGGGGCCCGCCTCGATGCCGTGGCCGGCCCACACCCGGGCCAGCTCGGGGACCAGCGTGTCGACCTGGCCCGCGACCCCGGCCAGCGAGGCCACGACCAGGCCGCCGTCGTGCGACCCCAGCGCCTGACCGAGCGCCGTGCCGATCGCCGCCACCGCCTTGTCCAGACCGTGTGCCGAGGGGTTGCCGGCGCCCGCCCGCGCGTAGCCGACGCGGGTGCCGTCGAGGGTGTGGACGGAGACGCGCGTCGAGGTGGCTCCCGCGTCGACACCGACCACCAGCGATTTGGTCACGGTCGAATTCTGGGGGTTGACGTGACCGGGAAGCAAGAATAATTTTCGCCAGAAGACCGAGTATTCGGAAGGAATATTCGTGACTTCAGGAGCCCTCGGGCGCGTCGAAACGGAACTGCCCGGTCTGCCGGAGGCGTTGCGCCGGGTCGGCGAGGTGATCCTCGGCGACCCCGCCGAGGCCGCGCGGTCGACCATCATCGCGCTGGCCGAGCGGGCGGGCAGCTCGCCCGCCACCGTGACCAGGTTCTGCCGGGCGTTCGGCTTCTCCGGCTACGCCGAGCTGCGGGTCGCCCTCGCCACCGAGACCGGCAGGGCCGCGCAGGCCGGCTGGGGCGCGGGCGTCGGGCACGAGATCGGCCCCGACGACCCGCTCGACTCGGCCATCGAGGTGATGGCCGCCGCCGACGCCAGGCTCATCCAGGACACCGCCGCCCAACTCGACCTCGCGATGGTCGCCCAGGTCGCCGACGCCGTCGTCAGGGCCCGCCGGGTGCTGCTGATCGGCGTCTCCACCAGCGGGAACGTCGCCACCATGCTCGAAGGCAGGCTGCGCCGCATCGGCATCCCGTGCTGGAGCGCCGGCGACGCGCACGTGGCGCTGTCGGAGGCGGCGCTGCTCGGCGCGGACGACGTCGCCATCGGCATCAGCCACCGTGGCCGCACCCGCGAGGTCATGGAGGCGCTGGCCGAGGCGGGCAGCCACGGCGCGACCACGGTCGCCGTCACCTCCTTCGCCCGCTCGCCGCTGGCCGAGCTGGCCGGCCTGGTGCTGACGACGGCCAGCAGGGAGACCACGTTCCGGCTGGGCGGGCTGGCGGCCGTGCACTCGCAGATCTTCGTGCTCGACGCCGTCTACGTGGCGGTCGCGCAGCGCACGTACGAGCGCACCAACGAGGCGTTCGAGCTGACGATCAGCGCGGTGGAGAGCCACCGCGTGGAGAGAGGCTGACATGCGGTACGCGTCCACGGCCCTCGCCCTCGCCGGGCAGGTCGCCGAGAGCCAGGCGGAGCCGGTGCGCCGGGCCGCCGCCCTCATCGTCGCCGCGCTGCGCGCCGGCGGGGTGGTCAACGCGTTCGGGTCGGGGCACTCCGAGGCCATCGCCATGGAGATCGCCGGACGGGCCGGCGGCCTGGTGCCCAGCAACCGCCTCTCCCCGCGCGACCTCGTCCTGTACGGCGGCCGGCCGCCGAGCGTGCTCACCCCGGAGCTGGAACGCGACCCGGCCGTCGCCCACGAGATCTACGACCTGGCCCCCGTCGAGCCGCAGGACGCGTTCGTCCTGGTCTCCAGCTCCGGCGTGAACGGCACGGTCGTGGAGCTGGCCACGCTGGTCAAGGAGCGCGGCCACCCGCTCGTCGCGATCACCTCGGTCGCGCACAGCACGCGCATGACCTCGCGCCATCCCTCGGGCGGCAAGCTCATGGACCTGGCCGACGTCGTGCTCGACAACGGCTCCCCGTACGGGGACGCCGTCCTCGACCTGCCGGACGGCGGCACGTACGGCGCGGTCTCCACGATCACCTCGGCGCTGCTCGCGCAGATGGTGGTCACCGAGGCGGTGGAGGAGCTCGTCGCCCTGGGCGAGCGGCCCCCCGTCTACCTGTCGGTCAACGTGACCGGCGGCGACGAGCACAACAAGGCCCTGGAGAGCCGGTACGCAGGGCGGATACGACGAGGATCATGAACAGCTAGGAGCCATCAATGCCTGACACCCCCCATATCAGCCGTCGTCAACTCCTGCGTGGCGCGGCCCTCGTCCCCGTCGCGGGGGCGCTGGCCGCCTGCGCCACCCCGGCCGCCAAGCCCACGGCCACCGCCTCGTCCGCGCCGGTGGCGACCAGCGCGGCCAACCCGTTCGGCGTCGCGGACGGCAAGCCGCTGGAGGTGTGGATCTTCGACGGCGGCTTCGGCCAGGACTATGCCAAGACCATCCACGAGCCGCTGTTCAAGGCGAAATATCCGAAGAGCGAGATCAAGCACAACGCCACCAAGGAGATCACCAAGGTCCTCCAGCCGCGGTTCGCCGGCGGCAACCCGCCGGAGGTGATCGACAACTCCGGCGCCAACTTCATGGACTTCGGCGCCCTGTCCCAGGACGGCCAGCTCCAGGACCTCACGTCCCTGCTCGACGCGCCGAGCTGGGACGACCCCGCCGTCAAGGTCAGGGACACCATCGACCAGTCCGTCATCGACATCGGCACCTACGACGGCAAGTTCAGCGTGCTGGGTTACGTGAACTACATCCACGGCATCTGGTACTCACAGAAGGTGTTCAGGGACAACGGCTGGGAGATCCCCAAGACCTGGGACGAGTTCACCAAGCTCTGCGAGACGATCAAGAAGTCCGGCAAGATGGCGCCCTTCACGTACGCGGGCAAGTTCCCCCAGTACCTGTACGAGCCGCTGCTGACCATGGCCGCCAAGATCGGCGGCAACGAGGTGCTGGTCAACATCGACAACCTGGAGGACGGCGCCTGGACGACCGAGGCCATGAAGACCGCCGCCACGGCCTGGGCCGAGGTGGGCGCCAAGTACCTCATGGAGGGCACGACCGGCCTCGACCACGTGCAGACCCAGACGGCCCAGAACAAGTACAAGGTGGCCATGCTGCCGTCCGGGTCGTGGCTGGAGAACGAGCAGAAGAGCACCACCCCGCCCGACTTCGAGTACGGCATGTTCCCGATCCCCGACGTCACCGGCTCCGACAAGATGCCGTACGGCACCCTGCACACCCAGCCCGGCGAGAACTTCATGGTCTCGGCCAGGAGCGCCAACCCGCAGGCGGGCATCGAGTACCTGCGCGGCATGTTGTCGAAGAAGGCGGCCGGCGACTTCAGCGAGATGGTCAAGACGGTGACCGCCGTCAAGGGCGCGACCGAGGGCCGGACGATCTCACCCGGCGTCACCAGCGCCTCCAAGGCTGTCGCCGACGCCGGCGCCAACACCCTCTACTACCGCTGGAACACCTGGTACGGCCAGCTCAAGGACGAGGGCATCGCCGCCACCGGCGAGCTGATGTCCGGCGGCCTGACGCCGGAGAAGTACCTGGAGCGCATGCAGAAGAAGGCCGACGAGATCAAGAACGACTCCTCGATCAAGAAGTACCAGCGCTGATGTTGTTCAACAGGTATCGCCGCGGGCTGTTCATCACCGCGTTCCTGGCAGCCCCGGTGATCCTCTATCTCGTCTACGTCATCTCGCCGCTGCTCCAGGCGTTTCGCATCGCGATGACCGACTGGCGCGGCGTGACGGCCACCCCGAACTTCATCGGGCTGGACAACTTCGTCCGCCTGTTCAAGGACGGCGTCTTCTGGAAGGCCGTCACCCACAACGCCATGCTGCTCGTGCTGCTGCCGCTGCTCACGATCGTCATCGCGCTGTTCTTCGCCTTCCTGCTCAACGTGGGCGGGCGCAAGGGCTCCTCGGGCATCGCGGGCTCGAAGTTCTACCGGGTGGTGTTCTTCTTCCCGCAGGTCCTGGCCGTGGCCGTGGTGGGCGTGCTGTTCCAGCAGGTGTTCCGGCCCGACGGCAGCGGCATGCTGAACGGGCCGCTGATCGCGCTCGGCGCCAAGCCGGTCGGCTTCCTGTCCGACCCCGGCCTGGCCTTCTGGTCGGTGCTCGGCGTGCTGGTCTGGCAGGCGGTCGGCTTCTACGTCGTGCTGTTCTCGGCCGGGCTGGCCTCCATCCCGCGCGACATGTTCGAGGCGGCGCAGATCGACGGCGCGGGCCGGTTCAGCCTGTTCTTCCGCATCACGCTGCCGCTGCTGTGGGACACGATCCAGGTGGCCTGGGTCTACCTCGGCATCCTGGCGCTCGACGCGTTCGCGATCGTGTGGGTGATGACCGACCAGCACGGCGGCCCCGACTGGTCGACCACCGTCATGGCCGCCGAGATCTACCGCAACGCCTTCCAGTACTTCCGCTTCGGCTACGCCTCGGCCCTCGGCGTCATGATGTTCTTCTTCACCGTCGGCTTCGCCATCCTCTCGCTGCGCCTGTCACGCCGCGAACGAATCGAGTACTAGATGACAACGACGACCACGTGGACGGTGGCGAACTCCCGCAAACTGGCCCGGCAGGAGCGCCGGCGGCGGCTCGGGCCGATGGCCGTGCTCTCCCACGTCGCGCTCCTGGTGTGGACGGTGCTCGTCGTGGTGCCGATCCTGTGGACCTTCCTGGCCTCGGTGAAGAGCGAGGACGAGATCTTCGGCGAGGCGTGGGGGCTGCCGGCCAAGCTCAACTGGGACAACTTCGCCCGCGCCTGGGAACAGGCGCACATCGGGCAGTACATGCTCAACAGCGTCATCGTCGTCACCTTCAGCGTCGCCGGGACGATGCTGCTCGGCTCGATGGCCGCGTACGTGCTGGCTCGCTACCCCTTCCGCGCCAACCGGCCGATCTACTTCCTGTTCGTGTCCGGGCTGGCCTTCCCGGTGTACCTGAAGCTGACGCCGCTGTTCTTCGTCGTGCAGAACATGGGGGCGGTGCCGCTGGTGGGGCCGTACATCGGGTTGAACACGCATGCGGGGCTGGTGCTGGTCTACATCGCGTACTCGATGCCGTTCACGGTGTTCTTCCTGACCGCGTTCTTCCGTACGCTGCCCACGGCGGTGGGGGAGGCGGCCATGGTGGACGGCGCCTCGCACACCCGGGTGTTCTTCCAGATCATGTTGCCGATGGCGCGGCCGGGCATCATCAGCATCACGATCTTCAACGTGCTGGGGCAGTGGAACCAGTACCAGCTTCCGCTGGTGTTGCTCCAGGACCGGGACAAATGGGTGCTCACGCAGGGGATCGCCGACATCTCGACGTCCGCCGGGTACGACCAGGACTGGTCGGCGCTGTTCGCCGCCCTGACGCTGGCGATCCTGCCGATGCTGGTCGTCTACACGGTGTTCCAGCGCCAGATCCAGTCCGGCCTGACGTCGGGAGCCCTCAAGTAGGGGGCTTCGCCTCTGGGCTCAGAGGTCTTCGTCGGGGGCGCTTCGCGCTCGGAGACTCAGGCGGTTTTTCCTGGGGCGCCTGGCGGCGCAACCCCCGCGCCTGGCGGCGCAACCCCCGCGCCTGGCGGCGCAACCCCCGCGCCTGGCGGCGCAACCCCCGCGCCTGGCGGCGCTATGGTGCGGCCAGGCCGCGACCGGCTGCCGGGTCGCCCGGCTGGGCCCTACCGGAGGCCCAGCGCAACCGCCATGGCGCGGCCTTGGGCGGCGCGGACTTCGTTCCGCTCCCACGAGAGCCCGGTGACAGCGGGATCCTGATCAATCGACGTGCGGATGCCTCTGCCCCAGGTAGTCGTTGAGCTGTCGCCACTGGGTCGGATGGATGTCGAGCGTGTGCAGCTCGCCCGGCTCGACCCAGCGCACGTCGCTCGCCTCGTCGTTGGCCTCCGGACGGCCGCCGACCGGGCGGGCGATCAGCATCACCTCGTACTCCTGGCGGACCTCGCCGTCGGTGTAGGCCACGATGTGGGCCGGGTCGGAGTAGACGCCGAGGAGGCCGGTGGGCTCGACGCGGACGCCCGTCTCCTCTTCCGTCTCCCGTACCGCGCACTGCGAAGGCGTCTCGCCGATCTCCATCTTGCCCATCGGCAGCGCCCACTGGCCAGTGTCGCGCCGGCGCTGCATGAGGATGCGTCCGGCGTCGTCCACGGTCACCGTTCCGCAGGCCGGCACCAGGCTGTTCGCCTTCGGGGCGTCAGGGTCGTTCCAGTACTCGATTCGTCCCATGGGGCACGCCTCCTCAGACTTCCGCGCCGGACCACGGAACGGCTCCGGCCCAGACTCGCTCGAACGATGACATGTAGTGCTCGGCCATCGTCCCCCCGTCGAGACGATGGAAGTGGAAGGTCGGGTTGGCGGAGGCTGGTTCGCCGTACGCGTGCGGGTTGACCAGGATGTCGTCGTCGTAGCGGAACAGCGAGGCGTACAGAGTGGTCGCGTGCAGCCGGATCTCACAGCCATCCAGGTCCGGCAGCGTCCGGTAGTAGGTCAAGGATGAGCGGATCTTGGCCGCTAGCGTGCCGCTCAGCCCTTCCTCGCGATCTCGCGTCTCCACCGACTGCGCGTCGGGATCGCCGAAGCACAATCTGATCGCGACACCGCGCTGTGCGAGCTCGGTGAGCAATCGGGCGATCTTGGGTTGCGTCTGGGCGTAGAAGGTTCCTGAGAAGACGAGAACGTCCACCTGCTGCTGAGCATCGGTGAGAAGCCGTAGCCAGAGCTCACGAGGCACGCTGGCACGGTCGGGAAAGACCTCCACGAGCTCTGACCGGTTCGCCCTGCCCCGGCGAGCCCCGCTGCCTTCCAGCACATCGGGCCACAGATACGTCTCGTCGGCGGTCAGCAGTTTCGCCGCCGCCCACCTGTGCCGACGATGCGGAACACGGCCGGTGTTGATCCAGCGTTCGACTGTCTTGGGTTCGACGCCGCAGGTCTCGGCCAGGTCCTCCAGGGCCACACCATGACGGAGCATCGCTGTGCGTAGGCGCTCGTTCACGAATCCAGTGGACGCGACCGGCCGGGGACGTTTCAAGGCCGTCCAGGGACGTTTCCCGGTGCCTCGACACGTCCTGGCGATGGGCTGCGGCGAGGTTGGAAGGTCCCGTGCTCCTGGCTTCACTTGGCGTACCGGGACCGAAGTCACTGGAGGCAGGTGGATGAACCCACAACCCGCACGATCGCGCCCGCGGGTCATGCTGTCGCTGGACGCGGCGGAGCAGCTGCAGCGGAAGTCGAGGCATCTGCACGTGCCCGGTGACGTACATGACGGCTACGGGATGGCGCTCGTCTCCGTTCCGGGCGGTCTCGTCGTCTGGTGTCGCCACGAGGGGTTCTGGTGGCGTACGGGCTGGGGGCCGGACCGCAAGCGTGCCCTCCACGCCTGGCACCCACTTCCGGCCCCGGGAAGGGCGGCGCGGCCATGAGCCTGACCGTGCAGCAGGTTCTTGGCAGGTTTCCCGGGTGGCGGATCATGGACGTGACGGGCGGCTGGGTCGCGTTCCGCGTCCCCCTCGTGTCCGCTGACAGCGGGCTCTCCAACGTCCGCTGCGGGGCGACCCTGGCGGAACTGGCCGAGAACCTCCAGGCCGAGAGCAGGCTGCACAAGTCGCGCTCACCTACGACGAGCAACTGATCGGACGGAGGGTGACCGGGCACGCCGTCCCTGTCCCGCCGCCCCGAAGCAGTCGTTCTTCAGCGGTAACGGTGCTGCTGGCGGCGGTTCTCAGAGTCTTTCCGGCAGGAGGAGCAGCGAATGGGTGTGGTGCGGGCGCACCACCGTGAAGTGTCGGCGATCGAGCGTGGCCACCTCTGGAGTGTTGAGCCGTTCGGCGATCGCTATGACGGAGGCGTCGACCGCGCCCAGAGGCAGGTTCGACCAGCGGCGACCAACGGGCCTGTGTCAAGGACGATCACAAGGGAGGATTGTCCTCCGCCCGCAGGATCTCCTCGGCGCGTTCCGCGAAATCCGGCTCCGCCTCGAGCATTCCGATGAACGGCAAGTCCCGCACCGCCTGCTGCTCGTCGAGCTGATCCCGGACCAGACGGAGCAGAGGCGCGACCTCATCCTCGGGCAGCCGGTCCACCAGGTGATGAAGTTCGTCGCGCATCGCGCTCATGCCATCCAGGCTACGAGACGTGAGCGCCCTGAGCCTGGGACACCACTGTCCTGGCAGGGGAAGGCCGTCCCGCCGAGCTCTGGGTGACGGCCTGGTGGACGTCGTTGAGGAAGCGTTCGATCGTGGCCTGTTCCGTGGTGTCGTACCCCTCCATGAGCTGGACGATCTCCTGGATGAGCGGGCCGAAGAAGCTCCAGCCGAGCGTGCCGGCGCTCTCGTCGACCTTCAGCAGCACACGGCGCCGGTCCCGGGTGTCGCGTTCCCGGCGGACGTGGCCGAGCCTTTCCAGACGATCCACCACCGCCGTGGTGCCCGCGGAGTTCAGGCCGAGGTGCGTGGGCCCAGGCTCGCTGCGGGCGCTCACCACGCCGGCCCTCGTGCTCGTCGCCGGGTGCGGCAAGGCGCACTCGCCGCACCGCGTCGCGTCGGCCGCCGCCCGCCTGCTGCCGGGCGCGCGGACCGCGGTGCTGCCGCGCCTGTCCCATCACGCGATGCCGTGGCACGAGCCCGCCGACCTCAACGCCCGCGTCGCCGGCTTCCTCGACGGACGAGCCACCTGACCGGCTGAGCCGCGCCCTTCCGGAGGCGCGCGGGCACGCCCATCTCGCCGTTCCGGAACCTAGACTCCTGGGCATTCCGCGACGCAGCAGGCCGTGAGGAGACTCCCATGCCATCCGCGCCCGAACAGGAATCACTCGCCGCCCTCGCCACCCGTCACGGGCTGCGGCGATCCATGGCCCGCCCGGACATGCACGTCTACCTGCGCCGATTATGGGAACGCCGGCACTTCGTCCTGGTGTACGCGACCTCGCGCACCGCCTCGAAATACTCCGCCTCCGCGCTCGGGCAACTGTGGCAGGTGCTGACGCCGCTGCTGAACGCCGGCATCTACTGGGTCATGTTCGGCCTCGTCCTGGGCGGACACGACCACATCGACAACTATGCGGCGTTCCTCGTCACGGGGATGTTCGTCTTCACCTACAGCCAGCGGTCGGCCTCGGCGGGGGCGAAGTCCGTCTCGGGGAACCTCTCGCTCATCCGCGCCCTGCACTTCCCGCGCGCCGCGCTGCCCCTGGCCTACACCCTTCAGGAACTGCGGCAGGCGGCCGTCTCCATGGGCGTGCTGCTCGTCCTCGTGGTGGTCATGGGGGAGTTCCCCACCTGGTTCTGGCTGCTGGTCCCGGTCGCCCTGCTCCTGCAGACGATGTTCAACATCGGGCTGAGCCTGGTCCTGGCGCGGTTGGGGGCCTCGCTGCGCGACGTGAACCAGCTCCTGCCGTTCGTCCTGCGGACCTGGCTGTACGCCTCCGGGGTCTTCTTCTCCATCCAGTACAAGATCGTGGGATATCCGGACCCGGTCACCGGCAAGCCGGTCGGCGGCGTCGGGCTGCCGCAGTGGGTGGCCGACGTCATGTATCTCAACCCCGCCGCCTCCACCATCGAGTTCATGCGCGACATCCTGATCCACGCGGCCGGCCCTCGCCCGCTCGTCTGGCTGAGCTGCTTGTTCTGGGCGGTCGCCGGGCTGACCCTCGGGCTCTGGTATTTCTGGCGGGCCGAGGACAGGTACGGGCGCGGGTGAGGGCCGGAAAAGGGTTCGCGCGCGGGGGGCGTGCTCTGGTTTGCTCCCCTTCATGACGTCTGCGTGGGTCGGCGAGCGCGTGCGCCTGAGGGCCATCGAACCGGAGGACTGGGCGGCGTTCCTCGCCTTCGAGGAGGACACCGACGCGGCCAGGAACGGCTGGCGGGTTCATCCGCCCCGCTCGGCCGCCGAGGCGCAGAAGTGGGCCAAGGAACTGGCCGAGCAGGAGTCCGACATGGACGAGCTGCGCCTGGTGATCGCCGACGCCGGCGACAACCGGCCGGTCGGCATGATCAACACGCACGAGGTCGAGCGGGTGCACGGCACGTTCTGCTACGGCATCTCCATCGGCACGCCCCACCACCGCAAGGGCTACGCCGGCGAGGCGATCGTGCTGCTGCTGCGCTACATGTTCGCCGAGCGCCGCTTCCAGAAGGCCGAGGCGTGGGTCTACAGCTCCAACGACCCGTCGCTGGCCCTGCACCGGCGGCTCGGCTTCGTCGAGGAGGGCCGCCGGCGCAGGAGCCGCTTCGCCGCCGGACGCTACGACGACGGGATCCTGTTCGGGATGACGGTCGAGGAGTTCGCCGAGCTCCACGGCTGACGCTCGGCCGGTCGAGGGGCTCGCCGGGCTCTACGGCGCAAGCTCGGCCCGCAGCCGCCGGGTGGCCTCGACGACGTGCGCCAGCGAGGCCTCCACCTGCTCGTACGTCCGCGTCTTCAGCCCGCAGTCGGGGTTGACCCAGACCCGCTCGGCCGGCAGCGCCGCCAGCGTCCTGCGCAGCAGGCCCTCGACCTCGTCCGCGCCGGGCACGCGCGGGGAGTGGATGTCGTACACGCCGGGGCCGAGGCCGCGGCCGAACGCGCGCACCGCGCCCAGGATGCGCGCCCCCGAGCGGGCCGACTCGATCGTGGTGACGTCGGCGTCCAGGCCGTCGATGGCGGCCAGGATCTGGTCGGCGTCCGAATAGCACAGGTGGGTGTGGATCTGGGTGCGGTCGGCCGCGCCCGAGGTGGCCCGCCGGTACGCCGCCACCGCCCACTCCAGGTAGTCGGCCTGCGCGGCCCGCCGCAGCGGCAGCAGCTCGCGCAGGGCGGGCTCGTCCACCTGGATGATCGACACCCCGGCCGCCTCCAGGTCGCGCACCTCCTCGCGCACCGCGTCGGCCACCTGGAACACCACGTCCCGCAGCGGCAGGTCGTCGCGGACGAACGACCAGGCCACGATCGTCACCGGCCCGGTGAGCATGCCCTTGACCGGCTTGGCGGTGAGCGACTGCGCGTAGGAGGCCCAGCGCACGGTGATGGGCCCGGGACGGCCGACGTCGCCGTGCAGGATCGGCGGCCGGGTGCAGCGCGACCCGTACGACTGGACCCAGCCGTTCCTGGTGACCGCGAACCCGTCCAGGTGCTCGGCGAAGTACTGCACCATGTCGTTGCGCTCGGGCTCGCCGTGCACGAGCACGTCCAGGCCGAGGCGTTCCTGCACCCTGACGACGCGCTCGATCTCGGCCTCGACCCGCCGCTCGTAGTCCTCCTCCGGCAGCGTGCCGGCCACCACGGCCGCCCGCGCCGCGCGCAGCTCGCCGGTCTGGGGGAACGAGCCGATGGTGGTGATCGGCAGCACGGGCAGGCCCAGGTGGGCGGCCTGGGCGGCGGCCCGGACCGCGTACGGCGCCCGCTCCTCCGGCGCGGCCGGCGCGGTCAGCGGCGCCGAGGGCCCGGCCGGGACCGGCCCCCCGAAGTCCGGCCCCCCGGCGACGGCGAGGGCCAGCGCCACCACCTCGGCCACCTTCTGCTCGGCGAACGCCAGCCGTTCCCGCAGCGCCGGATCGAGGTCGGGCTCGGCGTCCACGTCGTAGGGCACGTGCAGCAGCGAGCAGGACGTGCTCACCGTCACCCGGTCCGCGCGCACGCCGCCGAGTGCGGCCAGGGCGCGTTCCGGCGAGGTGCGCCACACGTCGCGGCCCGAGACCACGCCCGCGACCACGGTCTTGCCCGGCAGGTCGGGCACGGCGCCGCCGCGCACCAGGTCCACGCCGATCGCCTCGACGGGCGTGCCGGCCAGCACCGGCAGCGCGGGCCCGAGGTCGCCGAAGTAGGAGGCCACGAACAGCCCCGGGCGGACGGCCGCCGACCCCAGCCGGTCGTAGGCGAGCCGCACGGCCGCCAGCTCCTCGGGCGTGCGGTCGCCGGTCAGCGCCGGCTCGTCGAGCTGCACCCACTCGACGCCCTCGGCGGCCAGCGCCGCGAGCAGCTCCTCGTAGCAGCCGAGCACGTCCTCCAGCCGCTCGGGCGCCCCGGCCAGCAGCAGGAACGTCACCGGCCCGACCACGACGGGCCGCGTCTCGTGGCCGAGCGCGCGGGCCTCGCGCACCTCGGCCAGCGGCTTGGCGGCGTCCAGCTTGAAGACGGTCTCCGGGCCGATCTCCGGCACGATGTAGTGGTAGTTGGTGTCGAACCACTTCGTCATCCGCAGCGGCGCCAGCCCCTCGGTGCCCCTGGCCATCGCGAAGTAGGGGTCCTCGGCCGCGCGGTAGCGCTCGGGCACCGCGCCCAGCAGCACCGCCGTGTCCAGCACGTGGTCGTACAGGGAGAAGGTGTTGGACGGCAGCCCTTCCAGGCCCAGCTCGGCCAGCCGCCGCCAGGTCCGCTCCCGGATCTGCGCGCCCGTCCGCTCCAGCTCCGCGCGGCCGGACCGCCCGTCCCAGTACGACTCCAGGGCCCGCTTCAGCTCCCGTCGCGGCCCGATCCTCGGGTACCCGAGCACCGTGGACGTGGGGAATGGCGACATCTCAGCTCCTCGATCACGTCGGTCAGATGCCGGAATCGTGTCCGGCGGGACCGAGGTGGTGCATCATCGATAAGTGCTGCTTATGCTCAAGGAGATCCACTGCTTCCTCCTGGTCGCCGAGCGGCTCGGCTTCTCGGCCGCCGCCGCCGACCTGGGCATGTCGCAGCCCGCCGTGAGCCAGGCCATCACCCGGCTCGAACGCGCCGCCGGGGTGAGGCTCTTCGAGCGCAACGCCCGCGAGGTGCGGCTGACGGCCGAGGGCAAGGGCCTGCTGCCGTACGCCCGGCAGGTGCTCGAATCGGCCCAGGCGTTCACCGCGGAAGCCGCCAGACTGGCCCGGCCGACGATTCACCTGGCTTATCCACCGCTGGTGGGCACGCTCGCCGCGCGCATCGCCAGACGGCTGGCCGGCCGCGCCCCGGCGATCGGCGTGGAACTCGTCGTGGCCGGACGGGGCGCCGCGGCCCAGGCGCTGGGCAGCGGGGAGGTCTCGGCCGCGATCCTGTCCACACCGGCCCCCGCGCAGTTCGTCACGGCGGCCCGATTCCACGTGACCGTGGACCATCTGGCCGTCCCGCTCGGGCACCGGCTGGCCGGGTACGGCAGGGTCACGCCCGACGACCTGGGCGGGCAGGTGCTGCTGACGCCGGGGAGCCGGCCGTGGGCGGGGCTGCCGGGGCGTGCGCGGATGGTGGCCGACGACGACTTCGCCGCCGCGCTCGACCTGGTGGCCGCCGGGGCGGGGCTGCTGCCGATCCCGCAGCTCCTGGTCAGGTCCGTGCGGCGGGACGACGTGCGGTTCGTGCCGCTGGAGGCGGGGGAGCTGCGCATCACCTACGCGCTGGCCTGGGCGCGGGAGCGGGTGACGCCGGAGCTGATGGCGCTGGTGCAGGCGGTGCAGGACGCGCTCTGGACCAGGTGAGGCGGTCAACTCAAAGGCAGGTTCTTCAGGGCCTCGCGGCGGCTCAGGCCGGAGATGCCCTTGGCGCGGACGTATCGGATGACTTCGTCGGGGTTGGTCTTGGCGTACTCGCGTAAGGACCAGCCGATGGCCTTGCGGGCGAAGAAGTCGGTGTCGGACAGGCTGGGCTCGATGCAGGCGTATAACAGGGCCGTGTCGGTGCGGGACTTGAAGCGGTTCTGGCACAGGATCGCCGTGCGGCGCTTCCACAGGTCGGCGTCGGCCGCCCACTCCAGCATGAGCGGGCGCATGGTGTCGGGGAAGGCCGCCAGCAGGTCGCCGACGCGGTGGGTGGCCAGCTCGTCGACCAGGTCCCACCAGGCGCCGGTGACGATCATCTCCTCGTACATCGGCACGGTGTAGAGGGTCTGGAAGTCGCGGTAGTAGTGGTGGCCGGTCAGCTCGACGGCGGCGTAACGCTCCTCGCGGTACTCGGCCTCCCGCCACAGCGAGAGCACCGCGCGCCGCCACTCGGGCGCGGAGTCGATGCGGTGGCGGGCGAACACCCGCCGCAGCGCCGCCCGCCTCGGCGTGGCCTGCACGCCGAGGAAGGGCATCTCCGACTTCATGTACGCGCGCATCGGCTCGGCCTTGTCCGGCTCGGCGATCTCCTCAAGGGCCAGCCGCACCGCCTTGCCGAGGCTCATCCCTGACGCTGGGTCGTGCGCTCGCCGGTGGCGAGCCCGTCGAACAGCACCGTGATGTAGTGCTCGGCCAGCGCGGTGGTGTTGAGCCTGCCGCCGGGACGGAACCACCGCACGGCCACCCAGATGGTGTCGCGGATCATCCGGTAGGTCAGCTTGGGGTCGACGTCGGCCCTGAACAGCCCGGCCGCCTGACCGGCCTTGATCTGGGCCACCCAGATCTGCTCGACCTCGTCCTCGGCCTTGACCAGGTAGTTGAAGCGCTCGAACTGGCGCAGGTAGTTCCAGTCGTTCTGCATGACGGTGATCGCGGCGCGGTGGGGCTCCAGGGTGCCGAAGCCGATGCGGACCATCTCCGACAGGACCGTGCGGGCGTCGGCGTTGCTGTCGACGGCGGCGCGGTAGCGGGCGATGAGGTCGTCGAGGAAGGTGGACAGCACCTCGTCGACGATCGTCTCCTTGGAGTCGAAGTGGTGGTAGAGGCTGCCCGACAGGATGCCCGCCTCGTCGGCGATCTCGCGTACGGTCGTGGCCTGGAAGCCCTTGCGCGCGAAGAGCTCCGCGGCGAGTTTGACGAGGTGGTCGCGCCGCTCTGAGGCCGCCCCAGTGGAGGAGGCGCGCTGGCGCTTCGCCGGTGACGTGGTGGTGCCGGAGTTCTTTCGCGTGGTCACGTTTCCCATTATGAGCCCTCAGACAATCGCTTGTTCACACGCCAGGCCCAGCTCGTAGGGCATTATCGCACTTACCAAGCGCTTGTTAGGATGAGGGGATGAATGAGGCTTACATCGTCGCCGCCGTCCGTACCCCCGTCGGGCGCAGGAACGGCGGGCTGGCCGCGGCCCACCCGGCCGACCTCGGCGCGCACGTCCTGCGCGAGCTGATGGACCGCGCGGACGCCGATCCCGCCGCCGTCGAGGACGTGATCTTCGGCTGCGTGGACACGATCGGGCCGCAGGCCGGGGACGTCGCCCGTACCTGCTGGCTGGCCGCCGGGCTGCCCGAGCACGTGCCGGGCGTCACCGTCGACCGCCAGTGCGGCTCCTCCCAGCAGGCCCTGCACTTCGCCGCCCAGGCCGTGCTGTCGGGCACCAGCGACCTGGTGGTGGCGGGCGGCGTGCAGAACATGAGCATGATCCCGATCTCCTCGGCCATGCTGGCGGGCCGGCCGCTCGGGCACGAGACGCCGTTCGCCGGGTCGAAAGGCTGGGCCGCCCGCTACGGCGCGGCGGAGGTCTCCCAGTTCGCCGGCGCCGAGCAGATGGCGGTGGACTGGGACCTGTCGCGCGAGGACATGGAGCGCTTCGCCCATGAGTCCCACCGCCGCGCGCTGCGGGCCGTGGACGAGGGGCGTTTCCGGCGCGAGATCGTCCCTTACGAGGCCGTCGCCGACGACGAGGCGCCCCGCAGGGACACCACGCCGGAGAAGATGGCCGCGCTCCGGCCGCTGGCCGAAGGGGGGCGGCTCACGGCGGCGCTGGCGTCCCAGATCTCCGACGGCGCGGCGGCGCTGCTGGTCGCCTCGCCCCGGGCCGTACGCGACCACGGGCTGACCCCGCGCGCCCGCGTGCACCACCTCTCGGCGCGCGGCGCGGACCCGATCATGATGCTCTCCGCGCCCATCCCCGCCACGGCCCACGCCCTGGGCCGGACCGGCCTGGCCATCGACGACTTCGACGCGATCGAGATCAACGAGGCGTTCGCCTCCGTCGTGCTGGCCTGGCTCAAGGAGACCGGCGCGGACCCCGCCCGGGTGAACCCCAACGGCGGCGCCATCGCGCTCGGCCACCCGCTCGGCGCGACCGGCGCGGTCCTGACCGTGAAACTGCTGCACGAACTCGAACGCACCGGCGGCCGGTACGGCCTGCAGACCATGTGCGAAGGCGGGGGACAGGCGAACGTCACCGTCATCGAACGCCTCGGCTGAAAGGCCGCGCGCGCAACTGAAGTGAGCATTTGCGGCAATGGTTGAACAAGACACGGAAGGCACCGGGCTGACATCAGAAAATGCCTCTAGCAAATAGGAAACTTTCCTATTAGATTTCGGGTCATGCCCCTCAGCGGTGACCTTCTTCGCCTCGCCGACGCCGTTCTCCTCCCTGGTTTCGCGGGACGGACGCCTCCGGACTGGATCCGCCGCCGACTCGGCGAGGGACTGGCCGGCGTGGTGCTGTTCTCCCGCAACATCGCCGACCCCGCGCAGGTCGCCCGGCTCACCGCCGCGCTGCGCGCGGAGAACCCCGCGGTGCTCGTCGGCACCGACGAGGAGTCCGGCGAGGTCACCCGGCTGGAGGTGAGCACCGGCAGCAGCCGTCCCGGCGGGTACGCGCTCGGCGTCGTGGACGACGTCGGCCTCACCGAGGCCCTGGCCAGGGACATGGGCGGCGAACTGGCGGCCGCGGGCATCACGATCGACTTCGCCCCGTCCGCCGACGTCAACTCCAACCCCGACAACCCGGTCATCGGCCTGCGCGCCTTCGGCGCCGACCCCGCGCTCGTCGCCCGGCACACGAGGGCGTTCGTCCGCGGCCTGCAGTCGGCCGGGGTGGCCGCCTGCGCCAAGCACTTCCCCGGCCACGGGGACACCACCGTCGACTCCCACCACGGCGTGCCCGTGGTGGCCGACGCCGGCATCGAGGAGGCGCTCTTCCCCTTCCGGGAGGCGATCAAGGAGGGGGTCAGGTCGATCATGACCGGCCACCTGCTGGTGCCCTCCTACGACGCCGAACTGCCCGCCACGCTCAGCCCCAAGGTCCTCACCGGCCTGCTGCGCGAGG
Organism: Nonomuraea sp. NPDC049646; assembly: GCF_044465525.1. Lineage (NCBI taxonomy): Bacteria > Bacillati > Actinomycetota > Actinomycetes > Streptosporangiales > Streptosporangiaceae > Nonomuraea > Nonomuraea sp. NPDC049646. The sequence goes on from NZ_JBITLU010000004.1 coordinate 91,223, forward strand.
AGCTGGGCTTCCAGGGAATGATCATCACGGACGGCATAGAGATGGCCGCGGTGTCGGGGGCGTACGGGATCGGGGGCGCCTCCGCCCGCGCCATAGCCGCGGGGGCCGACGCGATCTGCGTGGGCGGCGAGCGGGCCGACGAGGCCACCGCCGTCGAGGTCCGCGACGCCATCGCCGCCGCCGTGACCGAAGGACTGCTGCCCGAGGAGCGACTGGCCGACGCCGCACGCAGGGTCCGCGAGCTGGCCGCCTGGACCACCTCCTCGGGCAGCCCCGTACCGGAGGACGGCTACCTCGGGCTCTCCGCCGCCCGCCGGGCCGTCCGCGTCACCCGCAGGTCCACGGCCCCCGTGCTGCCGCTCACCGGGGCGGCGCACGTGGTCGAGCTGACGCCCGAGATGAACCTGGCCATCGACAAGGGCACCCCGTGGGGCGTCGGCGAGCCGCTCGGACGGCTGCTGCCCGGCACCGCCGTCACCCGCCTGGCGGCCGCGGACACCACCGGGGCCAGGCTGGAGCGGCTGATCGGCGAGGCGGCGCAGCGCCCGCTGGTGATCGTGGTCCGCGACGCCCACCGCTACGCCTGGCAGGGCGAGGCGCTGCGGCACCTGCTCAGCGCCCGGCCGGACGCCGTCGTCGTCGAGATGGGCCTGCCCGCCCGCTCCGACCTCGGCGCCGTGCACATCGCCACGTACGGGTCGGCGCGGGTCTGCGGCCAGGCGGCGGCGGAGGTGCTCACCGGTACGCTGTGACACCGTGATCCTCGACGGCGAAGACCTCTCCCACAGCCGCCCCGCCCTCCACGACGACGGGCCGCACGTCTTCCGCGGCTGCGACCTGACCGAGGCCGACCTGTCCGGAGCCGCGCTGGCCGGCGCCCGCTTCGAGTCCTGCGTGCTCGACGGCGCCGACCTGCGCAAGGCCGACCTCGACGGCGCGGTCTTCGCCGGCGGCGGCGGCATGCGCCCGAGGTTCAACGACGCCGACCTGATCGACGCCACGTTCACCGACGTCGACCTGTCCTCGGCCCAGTTCGGCGGCGCCCTGCTCACCGACGCCTCCTTCCAGGGCTGCCGCATGATCGGCGCGGCGCTCACGGCCTCGCGCGGCACCGGCTTCAAGGTCGCGCGGTGCAACCTGACGCTGGCCAACCTCGGCGGCTGCTCGCTGCGCGGCGAGTTCATCGAAGGCGTGCGCTTCGACGACGCCGACCTGTCGGGCTGCGACTTCACCGAGGCCACCTTCAGCGACTGCCGGCTCATCGGCACGCGGCTGCTCAACACCACGTTCGCCAAGGCCGACCTGCGCGGCGCCGACCTCGGGCAGCCCGACGACGCCAAGCTGCGCGCCTTCGCCGGCGCGATCATCAACCAGACCCAGGCCAACGCCATCCTGCTCGCCCGGGGCATCACCGTCCTGTGAGCCGGGCTCCGCGTGGGGTCAGGCTCCGCGTGGGGTCAGGCTCCGCGTGGGGTCAGGCCAGGCGTTTGCGTGCCTCCTCGGCCTCGGCCATCACCCGCCCGATCAGCTCGGCGCACGACGGCAGGTCCTCGATCACGCCCACCACCTGGCCCGAGGCCATCACCCCGAGGTCGGCCCGGCCGTCCACCATCGCCGCGCGCAGCAGCACCGGCGTGTTGGCCGCCTGGAGCACCTGCGCCCAGGTCAGGTCCCGGCCGCGGCGCATCCGCCGTCCTTCGCGGACCAGCGCGCCCCACGACAGGCCGGACAGCCGCCGGAACCGGGCGCCGTTCAGCACCGCGCGCAGCAGCCGCGACCGTTCCAGCGAGGCCACGAACGGGGTGTTGAGCACGCGGTGCGGCACGCCGTCCACCCTGGTCGTCACGACGGTCTCGCGGGCGGCCAGGTAGACGTCCTTGACCGCGCCGGGCACGGGGGACTCGCGGGTCAGCAGGAACCGGGTGCCCATGGCGATCCCGCACGCGCCGTAGGCCAGCGCGGCGACCAGGCCCCGGCCGTCGAAGAAGCCGCCCGCCGCGATCACCGGGATGTCGACCGCGTCCACGACCTGCGGCAGCAGCAGGGTGGTGGCCAGCGGGCCGGTGTGCCCGCCGCCCTCGCCGCCCTGCACGATCACCGCGTCCACGCCCCACGCGGCCACCTTCTCGGCGTGCCGGCGCGCCCCCACCGACGGGATGGTGACGACCCCCGCGTCCTTGAGCCGGGCGATCAGCTCCCGCCGGGGCGCCTGGGCGAACGACGCCACCCGCACGCCCTCCCTGATCATCACCTCGACCCGCTCGGCCGCGTCGTCGGCGTCGGAGCGGATGTTCACCCCGAAGGGGGCCTCGGTGCGCTCCTTGACCCGCCTGATCGCCGCCGTCATCTCGGGCACCGACATGGTGGCGGCGCCGATCACGCCCAGCCCGCCCGCCGCCGAGACGGCCGCGGCCAGCCGGGCGCCCGCGACGTACCCCATGCCGGTCTGGACGACGGGATGACGGCAGCCGGTGAGCTCGGTCAGCGCCGTCCTCACCCGGCCACCTCGCGGTCGCGCGCCCGGCCGGGATCCAGCCGGTCCAGGACGGCCAGCTCGGCCGCGTCCGGCTCCCGCGTCGTGGGCACCTCCGGCGGGACGACCAGGTCGAACCCGGTGGCGGCCAGCACGTCGGCCACGCTCACCCCCGGATGCGTGGAGGCCAGGCGCATCGAGCCGTCGGGCGTGCCGAAGTCGAGCACCGCCAGGTCCGTCACCACCCGCCGCAGCTCGTACGCCCCCCGGTCGGTGCCCAGCCCGCTCACCATGTCCACCTCGGGCACGAACACCCGCCGCGAGTGCCGCGGGATCCAGTAGCTCGTCGGGTCGCACCGCGTGTTCCCCGGCGCGCCGCGCACCCCGAGGAGCTGGGCCTTGGGACGGGCCCAGTCGCCGATGCAGGAGATGTTGCTGTTCCCGTGCCGGTCGATCTGGCTCGCGCCGAGCATCACGTGCCGGCGGCCGTTCAGCACCAGCCACAGGTGCTCCCGGAACGGCAGCCACCCCTCCACCACCCCGGGCGCCGCCCCCAGCGCCGGCACGTCGCCGGTGAGCAGGCAGACGCCGTCGGAGGTGAGCAGGTCCGGCTCGAACGTCAGCCGGGCCAGCCGCGCGGCCAGCACGGTGATCGCGCCGCCGATCCCGGCCGCCAGGATCTCCCCGTCGCCCCGAAACGCCTCCGCGCAGGCCAGCACGCACACGTCAGCCCTGCTCACCTCAGTTCCCCGCATCGGTGCCGCCCTCCACGTAACGCCGCTGCCGCTCCTCGTCGCGCCCGTAGTCCGGCTCGCAGGAGGTGAACCCGGCCCCGCCCGGGGACTCGACCACGCCGGTCACCATCGAGCGGCTGATCAGCAACGACTGCACCGGCCCCTCCTTCAGCAGGTCGGCGGTGTCCACCAGCCGCTCGCAGGAGACGTAGCAGCGTCCGGCCGCCTTGGCGTACAGGTCGTCGAAGTACGGGTCGGGGCCCAGGTACTGGGCGTTCCCGCGGGCGTCGGCCCGGTTCAGGTGCACCAGCGCCACGTCCATGGTCAGGGCGGGCACCGCGACCAGCTCCTCCCCGTCCCCGTACGGTGAGCGCACGGTCCGCAGCTCCGGGTTGACCCGCAGCACGCCGGACCCCAGCCCCGCCCGCGTCGGCAGGAACGGCAGCCGGTGCGCCGCCGCCAGCAGCCCGAACATGAACATGCCCTCGTCGTACTCGGTGAACTCGACCGCGCCCGCCTGCCTGGCCGCCCGGAAGTGCGGTTCGAGGGGGATGGAGTCGAGCGTGACGAACGGCGCAACGACCCTGCGCACCTTGCCCGCCGCGCACAACATGCCGACGTCGGGGCCGCCGTAGGAGACGACCGTCAGATCCCGGACGGACGTGCGCAGCAGGCCGCCCACCAGGGCCATGGGCTTGCGCCGCGAGCCCCAGCCGCCGATCCCGACCGTCATCCCGCTCTCCACCGAGGCCGCGACCTCCTCGACGGACATCACCTTGCTCATCGGAACCGCTCCCTGTGCTCGTCGCCCATGCCCATGAGGTTCAGCTCGAAGGTGAAGCCCTGCTCGAAGCGGTAGCTGCGGCGCACGTCCACCGGGTCGATGCCGTTCAGCGACTCCTTGGCGCGGCGGATGACGTACGGGTCCTTGGCCGCGATCTGCCCGGCCACCTCCATCGCCGCCTCGCGCAGCTTGTCGCGCGGCACCACCTCCAGGACCGACCCGAACGCGTGCAGCTCGGCCGCCGTGACGTTCCGGCACGTGTAGACCATGGCCCGCATGAGGTGCTGGGGCACCAGCCGGGCCAGGTGCGTGGCCGCCCCGAGCGCTCCGCGGTCCACCTCGGGCAGCCCGAAGTAGGCGTCCTCGCTGGCCAGCACCACGTCCGCGTTGCCGGCCAGGCCGACGCCGCCGCCCAGGCAGTGCCCGTGCACGGCGGCGAGCACCGGCACCTCGCACTCGTAGACGGCCGCGAACGCCTCGAAGCACTGCCGGTTCGCCCCGACGAGCGCCGTGTGCCCGGGGTCGGCCCGGATCTCCTTGATGTCCACGCCGGCGTTGAACCCGCGGCCCTCGGCCCGCAGCACCACCACCCTGGTCGCCGGGTCGCGCCCGGCCGCGCGCACCGCCGCCGCCAGGTCGGCCCAGCCCTGGACGGTCAACGCGTTCACCGGCGGCACGTCCACCACGACCTCGGCGACCGGCCCGTCCCGCAGTGTGATCCCCATCGCGCTCCCTGGTCGCACCTAACGCTTGCTTGGTACGGTAGCACCCGTGACGGTCACTTACGACTACACGGGCAGGTCCGTGCTGGTGACGGGCGGCACCCAGGGCATCGGCGCGGGCATCGCCAGGGCTTTCCGCGCGGCCGGCGCCGACGTGACGGTCTGCGCCAGGAAGGACCCCGGCCCCCTGGACGGCCTGCGCTTCGTCCAGGCCGACGTGCGCGTCCCGGCCGACGTCGAACGGCTGGTCGCCGGGTTCGACCGGCTGGACGTGGTGGTCAACAACGCCGGCGGCTCGCCGCCCGCCCCCGTGTCGGGCACCTCGCCGCGCCTGCACGCCCGCGTCATCGAGCTCAACCTGACCGCACCGCTGCTGGTCTCCCAGCGGGCCCACCCGCTGCTGGCCGCCGCCCGCGGGGCGATCGTGATGATCGGCAGCGTCAGCGGCGCCCGTCCCTCGCCCGGCACCGCCGCGTACGGCGCCGCCAAGGCGGGCCTGCACCACCTGGCCCGCTGCCTGGCCGCCGAATGGGCTCCCGAGGTCAGGGTCAACTCGGTCGTGGTCGGCCTGGCCGACACCACGGCGGCCGAGCGGTACACCGGCCAGGGGCGGGCGGACGCCGCCATCCCCGCCGGCCGTCCCGCCACGCCCGCCGACGTGGCCGCGGCGTGCCTGTGGCTGGCCGCCCCCGGCTACGTCACGGGCGCCGAGGTGCGGGTGGACGGCGGCGGCGAGATCCCCGCCTGGCAACACCTGGCTTCTGACGATATTTCCTGATATCTGTGCATGATCCCCTTGGGAGGTCTTGTGGGCATTTGCGCTGGCCGTGTGGTGATCGTGACAGGCGCCGGACGCGGCATCGGCAGGCAGCACGCCCTGGAGTTCGCCCGGCAGGGCGCCCGCGTCGTGGTCAACGACCTCGGCACCGCCCGCGACGGCGGCGGCGCGTCCGCCGGCCCGGCCCACGAGGTCGTCGCCGAGATCGAGGCCCTCGGCGGCCGGGCGGTGGCCAACTGCGACGACGTGTCCGACTGGGCCGGCGCCGCCCGGCTGGTCAAGACCGCCGTCAGCGCGTACGGCCGGCTGGACGTCCTGGTCAACAACGCCGGCTTCCTGCGCGACCGCATGCTGGTCTCGATGACCGAGCAGGACTGGGACGACGTCGTCCGCGTGCACCTCAAAGGCCACTTCCTGCCGCTGCGGCACGCGGCGGCGTACTGGCGGGAGCGGTCGAAGGCGGGCGAGGAGGTGTCCGGCAGGGTGGTCAACACCTCCTCGGGCGCGGGCCTGCTGGGTAGCGTCGGCCAGGCCGGCTACTCGGCGGCCAAGGCCGGGATCGCCGCGCTCACCCAGGTCGCCGCGGCCGAGCTGGCCCGCTACGGCGTCACCGTCAACGCCATCGCGCCGGCCGCCCGCACCCGGATGACCGAGGAGGTGTTCGCGGCGACCATGGCCAGGCCGCGGGACGGGTTCGACCCCATGGACCCGGCGAACGTCGCCCCGCTCGTGGTCTGGCTCGGCTCGGCCGCCTCCGCGCACGTGACGGGCCGGGTCTTCGAGGTCGAGGGCGGCACGATCGCCCTGGCCACCGGCTGGCGGCACGGCCCCGCCGCGGACCGGGGGGCCCGCTGGTCGCCGGAGGAGGTCGGCGCGGCCGTCGCCACGCTCCTGGAGGCCGCGCCCGCCCCCGAGCCCGTCTACGGCGCGGCCCCCTGATCCCCGCCGGCTAGCGGACCACCCCGGGCACGGACGTCTGGCCGTCCCCCCGCAGCGCGAACAGCTCGGTGGCGCGCCCCGAGGTCACGTCCACCGCGTAGACCACGGCGACGGCGCGGGGGTCGTCCGGATAGGCCAGCAACGTCACCTCCCGGGAGGACGTCCAGCCGCCCAGCTTGGCCGGCCGCAGCCCCTCGGCGAGCCCGGACGGCCTGACCCGGCGCTCCGCGCCTCCCGTGACGTCGAAGACGACGATCGTGCCGTCGCGCCGCACCATGGGCTCCCGGTTCCGGTCGAGGGTCGTGCCGATGCGGGCGATCGTGCGACCGTCCGGGGCCAGGGCGCTGAAGTCGTAGGTGTGCTCCGGGACCGTCACCGGGTCGCGGCCGAGCACCCACAACGACGTGGTGTCCCCCTTGGCCCTGGCCAGCACGACCGGGCCCGTCCCGTCCGCCACGCTCACCGGCCACGAGCCCTTCGGCAGGGAGGTCGACGTGCCGCCCGCCACGTCCACGAGCCGGGGCGCGCCCGTCGCGGCCACCACGAACCGCAGGCCGCCGGGGGAGAGCCGCAGCGCGTACTCGCCGGCGAAGTCCTGGCCGTCCTGCTTCAGCGGCGACGTCCACACCTGGCCCCCGGCCAGGTCCCGGACGACGATCGCGTGCTCGCGGGGGCTGTAGTAGGCGATCCGGCGCCCGTCGGCCGTCGCCTCGACCGGCCCGTTCCGCGGCCCGTCGGTCAGCTCGTACGTGGCGCCGTCCCGGGTCACCAGCCGCCACATGCACGCCGGTCCGCCGGTGCGGCACGTCGGCCGGTAGAACTGCTCGACCGGCGCGACCCCCTTGGCGGGCAGCGGAAGGGCGGTGGCGGCCGGCGGGGTGAGCACGATCGGCGGCGCCGGACGCGCCTGCTGCAGCAGCACGGCGCCGCCGCCCCCGATCACGCAGACCGCCGCCGCGACGCTCACGGCCAGGCGGGTCGCGCGCCTGCGCCGGGCGCCCCGGACGGCCCGCGCCCCCAGGTCGACGACCGGCGCGTGCTCGGCCAGCGCGTGCAGGTCCTCGCGCAGCGTCTTCATCGGTACACCTCCGCGGGGGTGAGGGCGCGCAGCTTGGACAGCGCGTAGTGCGTCTGGCTCTTGACCGTGCCGAGCGAGACGCCCATGAGCCGGGCGGTCTCGTGCTCGGTGCGGTCCTCGTAGAAGCGCAGCACGATCACCGCGCGCTGTTTCGGGGTGAGCCGGGCCAGCGCCTGGAGCAGGGTCAGGCGGCGCGCGGTCGCCTCGTCGTGCGCGTGCCCGCCGGTCTCCGGCAGCTCGGCGGCGGGCAGTTCGGGCCGTCTGCGCCGGCGCCAGGAGATGGTCTGGTTCACCAGCGCCCGGCGCGCGTACGCCTCGGGGTTGCCGTCCTCGGCGAGCTTGCCCCAATGCGAGGCGACACGGGTGAGGACCGTCTGCAACAGGTCCTCGGCGAGATGGGGGTCTCCGGTGAGCAGGTACGCGGTCCGCATCAGCGACTGCTGACGGGTGCGTACGAACTCGTGGAACCCCTCGTAGCGGTCCATGTAGGAAATCAACTCCGCCGAGGGCCCGAAAGTTGGAAGAAGTCGTCAGCGCATCGACGACCGGGCGGTGGGACGCAGGCGCAGCCGCACCGGCGGGGCGGTCAGGCGGGCCTCCAGCATGGACAGGTCCGCCTGGCGCTCGTCCTCGGGCCGGGCGAACCGGGTGAACCACACGAACACGTTCTCCCCGGTCCGGACCGGCAGGCGGGGAAAGGTGTTCTCGGCGTGCTCGCTCTCCAGGCAGCCGACCGGCGGCGTCCCGGCCGCGGCCAGCGCGGGCGCGACCTGACCGGCGAAGAATTCGGCGAAGCCCGCCTCGACGTGGCAGATCGTCGCGACGTACAGGGCGGCGGGCGGCTCGGCGGCGCCCGCGGGCGGCCGTTCCCAGGAGGGCAGCTCCGGACCGGACGGGCGCAGCAGCAGCACGTCGTCGGAGTCGATCATCGTGGCGTTGGCGGCGTCGCGGTGCGCCCGCCAGACGGGGCCGTCGTAGAAGCCCTCCAGCGCCGCCCGGCGCGCCCGCATGTCGGGGAAGGCGCGCAGCCAGGTGAAGGTGTCGGGCGCGTCGGGATCGCGGAAGGTGCCCAGGACGCGCATGCCGACCGCCTCCTGCGGCTCGACGAACTCGCGCTCGAACAGCGTGATCAGGGTGTCGCGCCGCCCGGGGTGAAGGGTGTACCGCCGTAGTTCGCAGATCATGGGCGGACGCTAGGGCCTGGTCACTGCCATCTCATGTCAGGGTCGGCGGCGAACAATGTTCTGATCACTCTGTGCTACCGAATGGCAACGCAGAGTTATATAGTCGCATTGACCTTGATCCCAATGGGTCACAGAAGGTCAAAAAGAGGGCGGCGGCTGCCCAGGGCCCTGGCGTCCGCCGCCTCGCAGGGGTCCATACCGGTGAAGGAGCAGAAGTGATCAAAAGGCTGTGCGCCGCAGGTGCCGTGCTGGCCGCGGCCGCCGGCGTCGCCATATCGGCCGTTCCCGCCCACGCTGACACCTGGTCCGACAACTGGAGCAGCAACAGCGACTCGTCGCAGTCGGGCAACAACTTCGGCGACGTCTCCGCGGCCAACCGCGGTGGCTGGGACTCGACCAACGTCAACAACATCAACGGCGTCGCGACGACCGCCACCGACGGCGGCATCGCGGTGACCTACATCTTCTACTGACCTCCGTACAGCTCCGAGGAAGGGACATCGACATGATGAAGAAGCTCTGCGTGACCACCGGCGCCGTCGCCGCGGCCGCCGCCCTGACGCTCCTGTCCGCCCCGGCCCACGCCGACGTCACCGCGGGCAACTCCAGCTCCAACCACGACACCTCCCAGTCGGGCAACAACTTCGGCAACGTCGTGAACGTCAACGTGAGCGGCACCGACGCCACCAGCGTCAACAACGTCAACGGCAACGCCACGACCGCCGACGACGCGGGCCACGCCGGCACCAGCGTCGACTCCTAGCCGGACCCGGGGGCGTCCTCCGGCGCGGAGAGGGCGTCCCCGTGCGGGCCGGGTCGAGACGGCCCGGCCCGCCCCCACTACCATCCCTGGATGACGAACTGTGCATATGTCACCTTTGATGACCCAACCGGCCTGGACGACGAGCGCGACCTCGCGCTCTCCTGCTGGCACGCCAACGGCATCGAGGGCCGCGCCGAACGCTGGGACGACCCCGCGGCCGACTGGAGCGCCTACGACGCCGTCGTGGTGCGATCGGCCTGGGACTACATTGATCGCCGCGCGGAGTTCCTGGCCTGGGCCCGCCGCGTCGAGTCCGTCACCAAGCTGCTCAACCCGGCCGTCGTCCTGGAGGGCAACACCGACAAGACGTACCTGAGAGACCTGGGCGTGCCGACCGTGCCGACCCATTGGTCCGCCCGCGACCTGCCCGACTGGCCCGAGTACGTCGTCAAGCCCGCGATCTCCGCCGGAGCCCGCGACACGACCAGGACCACCGACCGTGACAAGGCGGCGGAGCTGGCCGCCGCCCTTGAGGCCGCAGGACGGCAGCCGATGGTCCAGCCCTACCTCGACATGGTGGAGTCGGAGGGCGAGACCTCCCTGCTCTACTTCAACGGCCGCCTCAGCCACGCCGTCCGCCGCCATCCGATGCTGGCGGCGGGGGCGACCCTCGACCACAACGCGCGGGCCGAGCTCCGCACCCCGGCCCCGGACCAGGTCGACCTGGCCGAGAAGGTGCTCGCAGCCATTCCCCACGCCCTTCTCTACGCCAGGATCGACCTGGTCCGGCTGTCCGACGGCACGCCGGTGGTCATCGAGCTGGAGCTGACCGAGCCGTACCTGTTCCTGCGGTACGCGCCGGACGCCCCGGCGAACTTCGCCAGGGCTCTGGGGGAGCTGGTCTGATCAGCAGGAGATCCCGCCGTCCACCGGGATGACCGTGCCCGTCAGGTACGACCCGGCCCGCGAGGACAGGAAGATGGCCGCGCCCGCCATGTCGTCGGGCCGGCCGATCCGCCCCAGGGGCACGTTCGAGGCGATGGCGGCGCGGGTGGAGGGGTCCTCCAGGGCGAAGGCCATCATCTTGGAGTCGAACGGCCCGGGGGCGATGGCGTTGACCGTGATGTGCTCCTTGGCCAGCTGCCTGGCCAGGTGGCGGGTCAGCATGTGCACGGCCGCCTTGGTGGAGGAGTAGGCGTAGCTCTCCAGGGCGGGCACCCGGATGCCGTCGATCGAGCCCACGTTGATCACCCGGGCCGGGTCGTCCGCGCCGGCCGCCTCGCGCAGGTTCGGCAGGAACTTCTGGGTCAGGTAGAAGACGCCCTTGACGTTGATGTCCCAGAGCTTGTCGAAGGCGTGCTCCGGATACTCCTCCAGAGGCGCGCCCCAGGTGGCGCCGGCGTTGTTGACCAGCACGTGCAGCGGGCCGCCCACCGCCGTGACCAGCGTGTCCACCCCCTCGGGCGTGGACAGGTCGGCCTGGACGGCCGTGCAGCCCAGCTCGGCGGCGGTCTTGTCGACCTCCGCCGCCTTGCGTGCCGATATGACGACGGTCGCGCCGGCCGCCACGAACCCGGCGGCGATCATGCGGCCGATGCCGCGCGAACCGCCGGTGACGACGACCGTCTTGCCTTCCACCGAGAACAGACTCATGTTCCGGAAGCATGCCATACCGACTGGTCGGTTACTAGCTGCCCTCGTCCTTCACCCACAGTCGCAGCAGCCCCCGGAAGTGCTCGGTGAACCGCTCGCGCTCGGCCGCCGGGTACGTGGCCGCGACCGTGTCGACCAGCAGCCGGTCGAACTCCGGCCCGGCCACCCAGTCCAGCACGATCTCGTCGATGTGCCCCAGGTGCGTACGGCAGAACTCCTCGTACCGGTCCACCTCGAAGTACCGGTCGGCCAGCTTGCGGTACTGGGCCAGCCGTTCGCCGTAGTCGCCGGTGACCTCGAAGTAGTCGTGCGTCTCCAGGTCGATGCGCGGCCGGCGGCGGGTGGCCACGCAGAACACGCTCCACTTCACCAGCGCCTTGATCGCCCAGGGGAAGTAGTAGTGCAGGCTGGTCAGGGCCACGTCGGGGCAGGCGTTGGCGTAGTCGATCGGGTGCACGTCGGCGCCCTTGACGAGGGTTTCGCAGGAGTTGAACTCCCAGCGGAAGAACGCGTTCACCAGCCGCCCGACGGTGACGACCTCCTCGCCCACGGACGGCGAGAGGAACTCGTGGTCCACGGCGTACCGGGCGTGCATCGGCTCGTCGGGGCGGAAGCGCATGACCATGGTCTCGGCGCCGATCGACAGCGACCTGGCGAAGGCGTCGTACCCCTCGACGGACTGCTGGAGGTGCATCAGCATCTCGCCGCTCTGGTCGTAGGCGCGGTGCAGCTCGTCGCGGTCGCGGACGCGGGAGACGCCCCGCCAGGCGCCGCCGTCGTAGGGCTTCATGAACAGCGGATAGCCGATGCGCTCGGCCACCGCGTCGAGGTCGAAGGACCGGTTGTAGCGCTCGGCGGTGTAGGCGTAGCGCGAGTTGTCCAGCGGGTTCTTGTACGGCACCAGCACCGTCTCCGGCACCTTGAGCCCGAGCCGCATCATCGCGCAGTAGGCCGCGTGCTTCTCCATCGACTGGAACGTGAACGGGCTGTTCAGCAGATAGACGTCGTCCATCATGGCGATCTTCTTCAGCCACTCGCGAGGATGGTAGTACCAGTACGCCAGCCGGTCGATCACCAGCTCGTGGCGTGGCTTGGCGCGCAGGTCGAACGGCTCGATCGTGATGCGCTCGACGTCGAACTCGCCCACCCCCTTGATCGGCCCCAACCGGCGTAACACGGTCTCGAACGCCGCCGGCCAGTCCTCCTCGGTCCCCAGCAGCAGCCCAATGAGATGACGCACGATGCTCCTCCGCGGCCGCCGCGAGGGCTCACAGGCCGGGCAGGCGACCGTTCCTGAACAGGTCGACGAACCGTTGATGGTCTTCACGAGCCTGTGCCCCATATCGGTGGGCGAAATCCACCAACATGCCGATGAATCCGGATTGATCGCCATTGATGACCGCGACGATCGCCTCCTCCGTCGAGAAGTCCACCAGGTCGTGGCTGGACTCGTCGTCGGCCACCGAGTGCATGCGGGCCACCGCCCGCCCCAGGTCGCGCATGATGGAACGCAGCTCGTCGGGCTCGTTGACGTCGTCCCAGTCGAGGTCGGCCGAGTACGGCGACACCTCGGCCACGAGCTGGCCCACCCCGTCGAGCGAGGCGTACCCGAGCCAGGGGTCGGCGTAGGCCTGCAACGCCCGCTGCGACTCGGCCGTGCGATGGCCCTGGTGCAGGAAGTAGGAGGCCGCCTTCTCGTTGTCGACGTACCGGGCCACGGCCGGGGCCTGGGCCTGCTTCATGTAGAGGATGACGTCGTTCTCCAGCGCCTGCGAACGCCCCTCCAGCAGCAGGTTGTACGACGGCAGCCCCGCCGACCCGATGCCCACGCCCTTGCGCAGCGCCACGTCCTTGACGACGTGCTCGACCGGGTTGGACGGCGTGGGCAGCGTCCCCAGATAGCCCTCGAAGGCCGCCAGCACCCTCTCCCGGGTCGCGGCGTCGACCTCCTCCCGGCCGTCCATGAGGGCGAAGCGCCGGTCGTAGTCGTCGATCACGGTCTCCACGTCCAGCATCGCCACCCGCGTGCTGAGCCGCGCCGTCTGCAGCACCCGGTGCAGCACGCCGCCGGTGGTCTCCAGGGTGAGCGAGCCGATGGCGTCGTCGCCGCCGGCCGCGATGCCGTGCAGCTCGGCCAGGTACGACCGGGCGAACTCGGTGACGAGCGCGCTGATCGTCTCGTCCGACAGCGCCTTGGCATAGCCGATCAGGGCCACGCTGGCGGCGAAGCGCTTGAGATCCCAGACGTAGGGGCCGACGTAGGCCTCGTCGAAGTCGTTGACGTTGAAGACCAGCACCCCGGAGGCGTTCATGTACGTGCCGAAGTTCTCGGCGTGCAGGTCGCCGTGGATCCAGACCCGGCCCGTGGGCTCGTCGAGATAGGAGTCGTCGGCGAAGTCGCCGGTCAGGTCGGCGTAGAACAGGCCGGCGCTGCCCCGGTAGAAGGCGAAGGGGGAGGCCGCCATCTTGCGGAACTTGCGCCGGAAGGCGGCCGGGTCCCGTTTGATCGACTCGCCGAACTCGCTGATCAGGACGTCGAGCAGGAAGGAGGAGCGTGTGCCCATGACACGGACGGTAGCCCGCCCGATGCCCGCCGCCTACCCCGAATTGTCCCTGACAGGGCCAGGTCAGGGATGTTGCGAGGACACCGAGACGGTCTCGCCCGTCATGTACGAGGAGTAGTCGCTGGCCAGGAAGACGATCACGTTGGCCACCTCCCACGGCTCGGCCGACCGCCCGAACGCCTCCTTGGCGGCCAGCTCCGCCAGCAGCTCCTCGCTGGTCACCTTCGCCAGGAAGGGGTGCACGGCCAGTGACGGCGCCACCGCGTTGACCCGTACGCCGTGCTCGGCGACCTCCAGCGCGACGCACCTCGTCAGCGCCATCACCCCGGCCTTGGCCGCCGCGTAGTGCGCCTGCCCGCGCTGCGCCCGCCAGCCGATCACCGAGGCGTTGTTCACGATCACGCCGGAGCCCTGGCCGATCATCTGCCGGACCGCGGCCCTGGTGCAGCGCATGGTGCCGTTGAGGGTGACGTCGAGGACCGCGTGCCACTGCTCGTCGGTCATCTCGGCCAGCGGGGCCGTACCGCCGAGGCCGGCGTTGTTGATCACGACGTCGAGCCGGCCGTGCGCCTCCACCACCGCGTCGAACAGCGCCAGCACCTGCGGCTCCGACGTCACGTCGCACGGGACCGCCAGGGGCTTGACCCCGGTCAGCTCGGTCAGCGCCTCGGCGGCGGCGGACAGGCGGCGCTCGTGCCGGTCGGACAGGACGATCGTCGCCCCCTCCTCGGCGCAGCGCCTGGCGGTGGCGTAGCCGATGCCCGCGCCCGCGGCGGCGGTCACCAGCGTGACCTTGCCGTCGAGCAGACCGTGCGACTTCGGATAGGGCGGTGCCATCCGTGCTCCAATCAGCGGGGGAGTCCGAGAGTGCGCTCGGCGATGATGTTCCGCTGGATCTCACTCGACCCGGCATAGATCGTGTCCGCCCGGCTGAACAAATACAAGCGCTGCAGGTCGTTCAGCCCGCCCGCCGCCACGAGCCCGGCCTTCCCCTGCACCTCCTGCGCCAGCTCGCCCAGCCGGCGATGCCACTCCGACCAGTAGAGCTTGGCGATCGACACCTCCGGGCCCGGGTCCGGGCCCAGCATCCGCAGGGCGTTCAGCCGCATGATCTCCAGCTCCAGCCACGACCGGACGAGCCGGTCGCGCAGCACCGGGTCCTTCGCCGCCCCGGTCCGCCGGGCGGTCGCGATCACCTCGGCCAGCTCCCGCCGGAACCCGATCTGCTGCCCCAGCGTGGACGCGCCGCGCTCGTGGCCCAGCGTGGCCATGGCCACCCGCCAGCCGTCGCCGGGCGCTCCGAGCAGGTTCCCCGCCGCCGTGCGCGCGCCGTCGAAGAACACCTCGTTGAACTCGGAGGTGCCGGTGAGCTGCCTGATCGGACGTACGGTGACCCCCGGCCCGCCCATCGGCACCAGCAGGTACGACAGCCCGCGATGCCGCTGCGAGCCCTCCTCGGTCCGGCACAGGACGAAGCACCAGTCGGCGACGTGGGCCAGCGACGTCCACACCTTCTGCCCGGTGATCACCCACTCGTTGCCTTCGAGCCGCGCCCTGGTCTGGACGTTCGCCAGGTCGGACCCGGCCTCGGGCTCGGAGTAGCCCTGGCACCACAGCTCCTCGCCCCGCTGGATCGGCGGGAGGAAGCGGTCTTTCTGCTCGTCGGTGCCGAACTCCAGGATGGTCGGGCCGATCAGCCCCTCGCCGATCAGGCCGATCCGGGCGGGGGCGCCGGCCCTGGCGTACTCCTCGTAGAAGGCGACCTGGTCGTCGAGGGAGGCGGCCCGGCCGCCGTACCGCTCGGGCCAGCTCAGGCAGGTCCAGCCCGCCTGGCCGAGCCGGCGTTCCCAGGCCAGGCGCAGGTCGTGCCCCTCGTGCTCCCTGCCGGGGCCGCCGAGCCCGCGGACGTGCGCGAACTCGCCGGACAGGCTCTCCTCCAGCCAGGCGCGGGCCTGCTCACGCAGGCTCAACAAAGCCCCCGTAGCCGCCCTGGAAGAAGACCAGGGGGCCGCCGTCGGCGTGCGTGTCGAGCTGCAGCACCCGGGCCACCACGATCATGTGGTCGCCGGCCGGGTGCTCGGCCTCGATCACGCAGTCGAGCCAGGCCAGCGCGCCTTCGAGCACCGGGTTGCCGCCGGGGGAGCCGGTCCAGGCCAGACCGGCGAACTTGTCGCCGCCCTTGGCCGCCATCTGCGCGCAGACCGGCTGCTGGTGCTCGGCCAGCACGTTCACCGTGACGACCTTCGCGCCGCGCACCCGGGGCCAGCTCGTGCTGGTGTGGGCCACGCAGAAGGCCACCAGCGGCGGGTCGAGCGAGACGGAGGTGAAGGAGTTGGCCGCCAGGCCGCACGGCTGGTCGTTCGCCGGGTCGAGGGCGGTGATCGCCACCACGCCGGTCGCGAACCTGCCGAGGACCTGACGGAACCGGCGGCTGTCGATGTGGCCGTTCCCGTTGTGCTGTGCTGGGCCGGGCGGCATGGCGGCTCCGTTGCGAGTCCTGCTGCGCTGGTGGGGCGCCGGAAGGCCGCGACAGCCGTCCGGCGCGATGAGCCGGGCAGCGTGTGTGCTCATGGGGTCCGCCTCCTCGTCACCGACTGCGCCCATCATACATACCAAGCGCTTGCTTGGACACTAGGCTCGTTCCCGAGACCCTGTCAACCCGCCCGAGGCCCGCCCGGAGCCCGCCCGGCGCCCGCCCGGCGCCCGCCCGGCGCCTGGCCGGCGCCTGGCCGGCGTCCGCTCGGGCCCCGGTCGGCGCTCGCCCTCCGGCGGTGGGGGCGCCCGTGGTTGACATGGTCAAAAAGGTGGGCATAGCGTGATCGATGTGCCCAAGCGCTTGCTTGATTTCCGGGATGTGACCGCCATAGCGGGCATCGGCTACACCCCCTTCACCAAGAACTCGGGCGTCAGCACCCTCACCCTGGCCTGCCGCGCCATCCTGGCCGCCCTCGACGACGCCGGCCTGCCCCCGGACGCCGTGGACGGCCTGGCCACCCACCGCGTCGGCGACTCGGCCCCGCCCTCCCTGGTGGCCCCCGCCCTCGGCCTGCCCGACCTCGCCTGGCACCTCGACCAGTTCGGCGGCGGCAGCGTCTCGCACGCCGTCGTCGGCCAGGCCGCCCTGGCCGTGGCCACCGGTATGGCCGAGACCGTCGTCTGCTACCGCGCGATCAACGCCCGTTCCGAGTTCCGCATGGGCGGCACCGGACGTGGCGTGCCGGTCAGCCCCGAGGTCCAGTACCAGGCCCCGTACGGCTTCTTCGCCCCGCCGCAGCAGTACGCCATGTACGCCCGCGCCCACATGCTCCGGTACGGCACCAGGCCCGAGCACTTCGGCCGCCTCGCGGTCACCCAGCGCGCCAACGCGGTCAAGAACCCGCGGGCCCTCATGCGCACCCCCATCACGCTGGAGGACTACCTGGCCAGCAGGTGGATCGCCGAGCCGTTCCGCCTCCTGGACTGCTGCCTGGAGACCGACGGCGCCTGTGCCCTCGTGGTCACCACCGCCGAACGCGCCCGCGACCTGCGCCGCCACCCCGTCCTGATCTCGGCGGCGGCCTGGGGCGGCGGCACGTCCCACCTGTCGGGCACGGGCCCGGCCGATCCCACGGTGACCGCGGCCGCCGCCCTGGCCCCGCGCCTGTACGCGCAGGCCGGCCTCGGCCCCGGCGACGTGGACGTGGCCGAGATCTACGACTGCTTCACGTACTCGGTGATCGTGCAGCTGGAGGACTACGGCTTCTGCGCCAAGGGCGAGGGCGGCCCGTACGTGGAGTCGGGCGCCACGGCCCCGGACGGCGAGCTGCCGGTGAACACGCACGGCGGTTTCCTGTCGGAGGGGTACGTGCACGGCGTCAACCACGTCGCCGAGGCGGTCGCCCAGCTCCGGGGCGAGGCCGGCGACCGTCAGGTGCCCGGCGCCGAGGTGGCGCTCTCGACCGCCCAGCCCGGCTACATCCTGCCCGCCACCTCCGCGCTGATCCTCAGGAGGTCGTGACCCATGACCCACGGTCCCCGTCCCGAGCCCGACCGCGACTCCGCCGAGTGGTGGGAGCGCCTGGCGCGGGAGGGGTTCGCGGTGCAGCGCTGCGACGGCTGCGGCACCGCGCGCTTCCCGGCGCGGGCCTTCTGCCCGTCCTGCCGGGGCGAGGCGTGGCGGTGGCTCCCGGTGCCGGCCGAGGGCGTGGTCGAGAGCTGGATCGTCAACCGGCGGGCCTTCCTGCCGGGGTCGGAGGAGCCGTACGTCGTGGTGATGGTCCGGCTGGAGGCCGTGCCCGGCTGCCTGGTGCACGGCAACTGGCGCGGCGCCGCCCCCGAGCCGCTGCCCGGCCAGCGCGTACGAGGGGTGCGCACGCGCGTCGACGACCGGCTGACCCTGCTCGACTGGGAGCCCCTGGACGGGGACGCGGATGCCCATTCGCCCGAGCGCACATCCTCCCGCTGATCGGTCCAGATCCGGACTTTCGTTTCGTACCGGAAATTCCCACCAGTCCCACCATTGCGAAGGTGCCTACAGGTTGGCCCCCGAGGGTTGATGATGAAGCTGAGGCGTCAACCATGGAGGCGACCCGGACGTGGCGGCGTACGTGTGCGGTAGCGACTCGGCGACAGACGTGACACCGAGGTCACGACCGCTGACCCCTGCCGCCCGCCCGGGCCTGGATCGGACTGCGCGCAGCCCTCCGGGCACGGGGGCGGTACGGCGGCGCAAGAGGGTCCCTCGGAGGAAGGCGCGTCCTGGCGGGCGTGGGGGACCCGCCAGGACGCGCTTCCTGCCCCGTGCGCGGCGACGCCAGGACTCCGGCGAGGGATGGAGTCCTAGGCCGCGAGTTCGCGCACGGAGTCGGTGGGGGTGTGCGAAGGCACGTGCCGCCGGCGACGAACGGTGCTGCGTCGAGCCGTACCGACAGGGTCATCGATGGGGTGCGTGACGGGGGCGCCACCCTCCTCGTTCCAGACAAAGGATCCGTCTATGCACCGCACGGTCGGTTCGGTCGACACCGAGAGCACGGACATCGCCATTTCCAAGCTCTGGTGCTTGTGGGAGAACCCGTCGCGCCGCAACGCGTAACGCAGTGAACGAGTTGCTTCGCGGGGGTCCTGCCAGGGCAGGAACGGCGTGTCCGAGTGAACCGGCAACACTTTGGCCTCCACCCCCTCACCGGCCTTTAGATGGATTTGTACCAACGAATGGATGATGGGCCGGTCGAGGGGCTTCGGTCAAGGGGTTGTGGCCTGCTAGAACCAGATCGTCTAAATTGTTGGAACAAAAGGGGTGAAAGTGGCAAGGTCGGTGCTGTATCAGCAGGTGGCGGCGGAATTGCGTCGAGCCATCTACTCGGGTGTCCTCGGCCCCGGGGCGCAGCTGCCGACCGAGGCACAGCTCATGGAAGACCACGGGGTGAGCAGGAACACCGTCAGGCTGGCTCTCGGGGAGCTCGTCAACGAGGGGCTGGTCACGCGCACGCCGAGGCGCGGCACGGTGGTCCGCGACCGCAGGCCGCTGCTCATCTACCCGCAGCGCGAGCTGGAGCCGCAGCCCACCGGAGAACTGAAGGAGGCCTTCGCCTACGCCGTTGCGCAGGAAGGCCGGGCGCCGAGCCAGTACATTGAAGTGCTGACGGTTTCTCCCGTCGAGGAGATCGCCAGCAGGCTGGAACTGGCCGACGGAGAGCTGGCGGTCGTGCGTCGCCGCCTGCGGTTCGTCGACGGCCAGCCGTACAACACCAACGACTCCTACTTCCCCCGTGATCTGGTCGCCGACTCCGAGATCGCCAGGCCCGGAGACATCGCGCGCGGGGCGAACAGGGTTCTGGAAGAACTCGGGCACGCGCAGATACGCGTCGTCGACGACATCTGGGCCCGCATGCCCAACCAGGAGGAGGCCGAGCGCCTCCAACTCGAACTCGGCACGCCGGTCATGGTCTACGTCCGAGTCGGATACGACGGGGCGGACATGCCGGTGCGTGTCGCTGTGTCGGTGCTGCCCGCCGACAAACATCTGATCAGATACGAGCTCGATCGTCGCCGCTGACGGGCTCGGTTGAAGGGGTGATCCCGCCGGCCGGGCGCAGCGAGAAAGCCGCCTCGCTGGCCTAGGGGAGTCGTGCATACTCCCCTAAATCGCCATTTATCCATATATATCGGGTTGAGGACCCATATCGCCCCTGCGCGACATTGCGTCATCACGCTGTGTGTCGGCATGGGCACCCAACGCATCGAAGGGCTGTATTATGCACACAAACACCCTCCTTCACCCGCTCGCACTCCGGCGCGCGGAGCCCGCGGACCTCCCCGGCGTGCTCAGGCTTCTCGCGGACACCGCCGAGTGGCTGCACACCCAGGGAGTGCGGCAGTGGCCGCGGCAGGGATTCGGCCCCGAGCGGATCGAGCCGCTCATCGAGGAGCGGGTCCTGTACCTGCTCGACGACGAGCTGCGCTATCTCGACCCCGACGTCCAGGCCCCGCCGGTGGCGACCATCGCCCTCGACGGCAACGCCGACCCCGAGTTCTGGACCCCGGCCGACGCCCCGGGGGCCGCGCTCTACGTCCACAAGCTGGCCGTGGCCAGGCCGTGGTCCGGCAGCGGGCTCGGCGACGCGCTCCTCGACTGGGCCGGCTCCGCGGCCCGTTCGGCCGGGCTGCCCTGGCTCCGGCTCGACTGCGCCAAGGCCAACCCGCGGCTGCAGGAGTACTACCGCATGCGCGGCTTCCGGCACGTCCGCACGGTGGACCTGCCGCACCGCTCGTCCGGGGCCCTGTTCCAGCGGCCGTCGCGCGACCTGACGACGACGGCCTTCCGTGACCTGACGGTCGCGGAGCTGATCAGCGCCTAGCGAACCCCTCTGGCCGGATTCGGTCCGGAAGAGGGCCGGGTCCGGCCGGTGGTCGCGCGGCGCCGAGCCGCCGGCCGGTCGAGCGGGGCCAAGATCATACCGCAGCGGCCCCAATGGGCACGTGCGTTTCCGGCGCAAGTGGACAGAGCGCCATATAACCTCTTTGCCATGACCGGATCCCTCCTTGAGGTGATCGCGCTCAATGTGCGCGACGCCGTGGCCGCCGAGCAGGGCGGCGCCGACCGCCTGGAGGTCGTCGCCGACATGGCGGCCGACGGGCTCACCCCTGCACCGGAGACGGTCGCCGCGATAGCCGCGGAGTGCCCCCTTCCGCAGATGGTGATGCTCCGCTGCGAGGCCAACTTCACCGCCGACCCCGACGTCCTGGACCGGCTGCGCCGCGACGCCAAGGCGCTCGCGCAGGCCGGCGCCGCCGGGTTCGTGTTCGGCTTCCTGGACGGCGCGGGCGCGGTCGATCTGGCGGCCACCGAGGCGCTCATCCACGCCGTCTCGCCGCTCCCGTGGACCTTCCACCGCGCGGTCGACCACGCCGCCGACGTGCAGGCGTCCTGGCGGGCCGTGCGGCTGCTGCCCAACCTGGCCACCGTGCTCACCTCCGGCTCCCCCCAGGGCGTCGGCGCGGGGCTGGCCACGCTCAGGTCCAGGGCCGAGGCCGGCGACGGGTCGATCATCCTGGCCGGCGGCGGGCTCAAGCCGGCTCACGTGCCCGACCTGCTGGACTACGGCGTCCGCGCCTTCCACGTGGGCTCGGCCGTACGGGCGAGCTGGACGGACCCCGTCGAGTGGCGGCTGGTCCGGCAGTGGCGCTCCCTGGTCGAGCGCGACTGACCTGCCAGGGACCCCGGGCCGCGCGGCTCAGGGGTACAGGGCCGCGTCGGCGCGGCGGAGGGCGGCGGCCAGCGTCCTGACGGTGGCCGGCTCGTCCATGACGCCGCCCCCGGCCGCCCGCCCCTCCTCCCAGGCCCGTACGCGCTCCCGGTAGGAGTCGTAGTGGGCCAGGTGGAAGGCGTAGACGGTGGCGAACCTGCTGACGAGCTGCGCCGGATGCATGTCCCAGCCCTGGTGGAAGCCGTGGGCCAGGGAGTGGCCGACCAGCCGGGCATGCCTGCCCCACAGGGCGTGGACGTCGTCCGCCCGGTCGGAGGCGGGCCCGGCGGCCAGCGAGCCGTCGGACAGCTCGACGCCCGTGCCCGCGAACGCCGTCTGCATCACGTGCCTGGCATGGTCGCAGGCCGGATGGTCGAGGCGCTGCTCGTGCGGCGGCAGGCCGATGGCGGCGGTGTAGTCGAAGACGCCGAAGTGCGCCGCGGCCAGCCGCCCGCCGAGCGTCCCGGGCAGCTCGGCCCGCAGGAACGGCAGCGTCTGGGGAGCCTCCACCTGCATCTCGAAGCGCAGCCCGGACAGGCCGAGGCGCGCCTCCAGCCGTTCCAGCACGCCCGCGAACTGCCCGAGGTACGCCTCCATCAGCACCTTCGGGAACGTCACCGTGAACCCCGCCGGCAGCTCGCCCGCCCGCTCCAGCACCCCGGTCAGCAAGCCGCCGAGCGTGCGCACCGACCGGCCCGGGTCGCCGTCGGCGAACGACTTCACCCGCAGCCCCCACCGCCGCGGCAGGGTCCCGGCGGCGTGCAGCTCGGCCACGGCCCGCGCGGCCCGCTCGGCGTGCGCGTCCTCCTCCTCGTGCGGGCGCACGCCGTAGCCGTCCTCGAAGTCGATCCGCAGGTCCTCGACCGGCTCGCGGGCCAGCTTGCCGAGCACCCGGTCGCGCACGCCGGGCGCGAACGCCTCCAGATGCGCCTCGGCCAGCCGGAGCGCCCGCTCCCCCCACTCGGCGACGGTCGAGGCGGAGAACCGGTCGGCGGGCACGTAGACGGTGTGGACCGGCTGCCAGCCCGGCTCGGCCATGGGGTAGCGGGCCCGCTGCGCCGCGTGGACCTCGGCGAAGCCGGGCACGGGCTCGTCGTGCACGTACGGGCTCATTCCGGGTGGGCGCAGGCGCGGAGCATGGTGTCGACGCCGACCAGCTTGACGCGTTCGCCCCGGCCGAGCGATCGGGCCAGCTCGCCCTCGGCCCGTTCGATGGCCAGCCAGTCGTCGTAGGTCACCGGCCGCACGCCCCGCTCGGCCAGCAGCGACTCGACCGACGGCCGCGACGCCCGCGCGCCGCCCTCCGGGGCCTCGCCCTCCAGGTCGGCCAGCAGCGTGCGGACCGTCTCGGCGGCGTCGGACTTGTTGGTGCCGATGACGCCGGTCGGCCCGCGTTTGAGCCAGCCCGCCACGTACTCGCGCGGACGCACCCGGCCCGCCTCGTTGGGCACGGTCATGGTCCGCTCGGAGAACGGCACGCCGGGCAGCGGGACGCTCTGGTAGCCGACCGAGCGCAGCACCATGCCGACGGGCAGCGTCTCGTACTCGCCGGTGCCGACGACGCGGCCCTCCTCCGACAGGCGGGTGCGTTCGAGCCGGAGCCCCTCGACCCGGTCGGCGCCCAGGATCTCCACCGGCCGCAGCCAGAAGCGCACGTCGAGGCGGCGCGGCCGGCCCACGGGCTCGCGGCCGGCCCACGACTGCAGGACCTTGATGTTGCCCTGGACCTGGCGCGGGAAGTCGGCGCCGAGGACGGCCGCCTCGTCGGGGCGCACGCAGACGTCGGCGTTGGCCAGCTCGCCGAGCTCGCGCAGCTCCTTCAGGGTGAACTTGGCGTGCTCGGGCCCCCGCCTGCCGACCATGTGGATCGCCTTGACCTGGCTCTGGCTCAGCCGGTCGAGGACGTCGTGGGGCACGTCGGTGTGCCGCAGCTCGTCGGCGGTCTTGGCCAGCACGCGGACGACGTCGACGGCCACGTTGCCGACCCCGATCACCGCGACCTCGGAGGTGTCCAGCGTGAAGCGGCCGGGATCGACGTCGGGATGGCCGCAGTACCAGTTGACGAAGTCGGTGGCCGCCACGCTGCCCGGCAGGTCCTCGCCGGGGATGCCGAGCCGCCGGTCGACCATCGCGCCCGTGCAGTAGACGACCGCGTCGTAGACGCGAAGCAGGTCCGCGACCGAGACGTGGTCGCCCAGCGTGACGCCGCCGAGGAAGCGCACCTGGGGCAGTTCGAGGACCCTGCGCAGGTAGTTCGCGATCGACTTGATCGAGGTGTGGTCGGGCGCCACGCCGTACCTGACCAGCCCGTACGGCGTGGGCAGCCGTTCCAGGACGTCGACCAGCACAGGCTCGGCCGCCTGCTTGACCAGCGCCTCGGCCGTGTAGATCCCGGCCGGGCCCGACCCGATGACCGCCACGTGCAACGCCACGCTGCCTCCTCATGCCGGTGAAGGTGCGACGCGGAGGACGCGTCCCTAGAGGTGCAACCGGCCCGTGTGCTCGATGTATCCCCGGTCGCCCGCAGGTGAACCCGTCTCCCGTGAATACCCGTCCAACCGGATTCTCGCTCACGGGGCTCCTCATGGCAGCCCCTGAAACGCCGCTATCCGGCGACGGCCCGCGAGCGCAGGAGGAGCTTGTCGACCTTGCCGTTGACATTGACGGGCAGCGCGTCCACCACTTCGACGCGCTTGGGCACCTTGTAGTTGGACATGTTGGCCTTCGCCCAGTCCAGCAGCGCGCCGGCGGTGACGCGGACGTCCGGCCGGGGCACCACGTACGCCACGCCGGCCTCGCCGGAGACCGGGTCGGGCACGCCGACCACGGCGGCCTGGGCCAGCGAGCCCTCGCGCAGCAGGAGCGCCTCGACCTCGGCGGGCGAGACGTTGAACCCGTTGACGATGTAGAGCTCCTTCTTCCTGTCCACGATGGCGAGGTTGCCCGCCTCGTCCAGCACGCCGACGTCGCCGGTGTGCAGCCAGCCGTCGGCGTCGATCACCTCGGCCGTCCTGCCGGGCTCGTCCCAGTAGCCGCGCATGACGCCGTAGCCGCGTTGCAGGATCTCGCCGCGCCGGCCGGGCGCGACCTCCTTGCCGTCGTCGTCCACGATCTTGACCTCGATGCCCGGGACGGCCCTGCCGGTGGTGTTCGCGATCACGTCGATGGGGTCGCCGGCCCGCGTCATGGACACGACCGTGCCCTCCATCAGCCCGTACGCGTTGATCATCCGTTCCAGGCCGACCCGCTCGGCCAGCCGGGTGATCAGCGTCGCGGGCACGGAGGCGGCCCCGCAGATGGCCACCCGCAGGGAGGAGACGTCCCAGTCGGCGCGGTCCAGCTCGTCCAGGATCCGGGCGAACAGGGTGGGCGGCCCGGCCAGGATCGTCACCTTCTCGGCGGAGATCAGCGACATCAGGGCGTCCGGCGAGAACACCGGGATCGGCAACATCGTGGCCCGCCGCAGCACGCACGCGACGAGCCCGGCGTTCAGCCCGAACCCGTGGTTGAACGGCGCGATCACCGGATAGCGGTCGTGCTCGTCCAGCGTGACGATCTCCGCCCAGTCCCAGTAGCCGCGCAGGACCTGGGCGTGGTCGAGCATCACGCCCTTGGGCGTGCCCGTGGTGCCGGAGGTGGACATGATCTCGCACAGGTCGCCGGGCCCGACCGCGAGCGCGCGTTCCTCGACAGCGCGTCCGCTCACGCCGCCCGGCTCAAGGTCGCCGGCCGGGCGCACGGCCACCCGGGCGTCCATGGGCGGCAGCAGGCCGGCGAGCGGCGGATCGCCGACGATGACGACCTTCACCCCGGTCCGGCCGATCAGCCCGGCCGCCTCGATGCCCTTGTACCGCGCCGACAACGGCACGAGGACGGCCCCCGCGTCCCAGACGCCGAACGCGTGCCGCACCCATGACGCCGAGTTCGGGCCCCATATGGCCACCCGGTCGCCGGGTTCCACGCCGAGGGCGATCAGCCCCCGGGCGACCTCGGCGGCTCCCGCCCTGAGCTGCGACAGCGTGACGCGCGTGCCGCCCTCGACGACCGCGACGGCGTCCGGGTGGCGGGCGGCCTGGTCGCGCAGCATGCGGGGGAGCGTCCCCCAGTCGGGCATCGATGCCATCGGCTACTCCGTCGCGCTAGCTGACGAGGGCCCTGTCCCGGCCGAGATGGTGGCCGCGCCGGTCGTCCACCGTGCCGGGCACGGGGGTCTCCAGGACGTCCTGGGCGATCCGCACGTCGATCGAGATCGGGGTCAGGGCGCGCACGGCCTGCTCGATCCTCGACCGCCACATGGGGTTCCTGACCAGGCTCTCCCGGCCGAACGAGACGGTCAGGGCGGCGGCGTCCAGGGTGCCCTGGCGCTCGACCGACAGCTCCCAGCCGGTCACCCCGTCGATCTTCGACAGCGCCTTCTCGACCCGCGGCAACGCCAGCCACACGCCCCTGACCAGAACGTGGTCGCCGACGGTGTGCGCGGGGGCGGGCAGCCCGGAGCCGCCGGCCCTGGCCACCAGGCCGGTCCTGAGCACGGCGTCGCCCAGCGTGGAGTGCCCGGACGGCGTGAGGACCAGCTCGGCCAGCGGGTCCTGCCCGCCGGCCAGGTCGTCCTTGGTCAGCGAGGCCAGGCCCAGCACGCCGTCGGCGAGCGGGGTGAGCGGCGCGTCCTCGGCGGTCCGGTACGCCAGCGCGCCCCCGCTGAACGGGCTGGCCAGCACCTCCGTGACCGCGCAGCCGAACTCGCCGGCCAGATGTCCCATCGTCCGCCTGGAGGCGATCTCGCCGGTCAGGACGATGTGGTCGAGCCCGAGGTCGAGCGGGTCGAGGAGGAACTCCAGGTGCAGGCGGGCCAGCAGGTCCATCGCGCCCGTCGGGGTGCTGACCAGCGTGGTCGCGCCGAGCGCGGTCAGCGCGTGGTGCAGGCGCAGGCGGCCGCGCGGCCCGACGGCGGCGGCGGCCCGCGCCACCTGCGCGGCGGCGGCGGCCCACAGCGCGCCCGCGGGCTCGGCGAGCGCCACCACGACCCGGTCGCGCCCGCCGACCCCGGCCGCGCGCAGCGCCGCCGCGGTGAGCCCGGTCGCGGCGGCGGCGTCGTCGGGGCCGAGCGGGAACACGCTGGACAGGTCGGGCGCCACGAGCAGCAGCCCCTCGGCGGAGCGGGCGGCCGAGGCGAGGTCGTCGCGGGTCAGCCAGCGGGCGGCGGTCAACGGGCCACCTCGTTCATGAACAGCGTCATCGACTCGCACACCCGCTCGTGGGCCAGCCCGCCGACCTGCGCCTGGATGATCAGGTCCGTGGCGCCGGCCTCGGCGATCCTGGCCAGGGCCTTGCGCGAGCCCTCGACGTCGTCCACCACGACCATGAGGTGCTCGCGCAGGGTGGCCATCGCCTCCTCCGGCGGCATCCCGGCGGCGAGCTGGCCCAGCACGCGGTGGGTGGCGTGCCGGGCGTCGTAGTAGTCGGGCGGGGTGACCAGGTTGACCTGGCGGCGGATGTACCACAGGACGGCGTCGGCGGCCGTGGCGGTGGCCTCGTCCCGGGTGGGGGCGGCGAACCAGGGGATCATCAGCGCCACGCGCCGGGAGGCGGGGTCGAATCCGCTCTCGGCCAGGCACTCCCGGTATCTCGCGATGTCGGCGGCGACGTCGTCGATGCCCTTGAGCATCGTCATGCCCAGCAGGTTGTAGCCGTGCCGGGCGGCGGCCAGGTAGCCCTCCAGCGAGGTGGAGGCCACCCACACGGGCGGGTGCGGCTCCTGGACCGGACGGGGGTAGACGGCCACGTCGGGGATCTCGAAGAACTCGTTCGACCTGCTGATCGGCTCGCCGTCGGCGCGCCAGATGGCGAGCGTGGCCTCCAGCGAGTCCTCCCAGATCTGCCGCGACTTCTCGAACGGCCGCTGGAAGGCCTGGTACTCCAGGGGGGAGGCGCCGCGTCCGGTGCCGAACTCGACCCGGCCGCCGCTCAGCACGTCGAGGGTGGCGACCCGCTCGGCGGTGCGGATGGGCGACTGGAACGGCAGCAGCACCACGCCGAGCCCGAGGTGGATGCGCTCGGTGCGCTGGGAGATGGCCGCCAGGACCAGGTCGGGGGCGGAGGAGTGGGAGAAGCCCCTGGTGAAGTGGTGCTCGACGAACCAGGCCGTGTCGAACCCCAGCCGATCGCCGAGGACGACCTGCTCGATCACGTTCTGGAACGCCTGTCGTTCGACCCCGCGGGTGCGGCCGCGGACCTCCAGTTCGTACCCCAGGCTGATCCGTAGGGACGTCATCGCGCCTCCGGCGAAAGTAGTGAACCAAGCGCTCGCTTGGTAGAGCGTATCAGGGCCGAAGACTTGCGGGAAGGGCGCGCCGCCGATCAGAGTGGTTGCTCGTGAGGCGAAAGCACGCGCTGCGGCGGTCGAAGGACGGCACGTTCCACGACCATGGCGACGACGATCCCTCGCTGCCCGACGCGCGCGCCTACGAGGCTTTCGGCCGGGTCATGGCCGCCCTCGCGACCGAGGCCGACGTCATCGAGTCGTGCCGCGACCTGACGTGGTGGCGCGGCGCCGACCGGAGCTGGCACATCGAGTGGCGCGACGGGCCGTACGCCTCGGAGGTGGCCGCGCTCCTCGCCGCCCAGGCCGGCGACGCCGGTGGCGCGCCGCTCACGGCCGCCGGCCCCGCGGGCGCGGGCTCGGCGGTGCTGGAGGTGATGGGGGTGCGCTTCGAGCTGCGCGCGATCGACCCCATGGGCCGGGCGCGGGTGCGCGCGCGGCCGGGGTTGTGGCGTCTGGCCGAGGCGCTCGACACCACCCGCCGCACCAACACCCGTCATCCGTGGGAGGAGCTGCTCGGCGGCTGAGCCGCCTCACGCCTGGCCGAAGACGTGCGCGGCCAGGCGGGCGCGGTGCGTTCGCGGCGGGCACAGGAGCTGGGCGTCGGACGTGGCCCGCTTCAGATACCGGTGCGCCGGATGCTCCCAGGTCACCCCGATCCCGCCGTGCACCTGGATGTTCTCGCCCGCCGCCGTCAGGTACGCCTCCGCGCAGTACGACCCCGCGACGGCCGCGAAGACCTCCGTCTCCGTCTCCGTTTCCGACGCCGCCGCCTCCGCCGCCGCCCGTGCCGCCGAGCGGGCGGACTCCACGAGCAGCAGCACGTCGGCCAGCTTGTGCTTGATCGCCTGGAACGAGCCGATCGGCCGGCCGAACTGCCGCCGCGAGCGCGCGTACTCGGTGGCCATCTCCAGGCAGCGCGCCGCGCCGCCGGTCTGCTCGGCCGCCAGGGCCGCGATCCCGAGGTCGCGTACGCGGGCCCACGACGTCCCCGGGCCCAGCC
Source organism: Nonomuraea sp. NPDC049646 (assembly GCF_044465525.1). Lineage (NCBI taxonomy): Bacteria > Bacillati > Actinomycetota > Actinomycetes > Streptosporangiales > Streptosporangiaceae > Nonomuraea > Nonomuraea sp. NPDC049646. The sequence goes on from NZ_JBITLU010000004.1 coordinate 119,941, forward strand.
GTCGTACGGGGGCGCGGTCGAAGGTCAGGGAGACCAGGGGCCGGGTCTCGTCCATGGTCGGGTACGCCGTCCGCCGCGTCGGCGCGGCCTCCACCAGGTGTCCGCCGGCGTAGGCGAGCACGATCTCGCCGTCCAGCGCGTACGGGGCCGAGCCCGAGAGCCGGTCGCCGGCCAGCGTCAGGTCGCCGTCGCCCGGCAGCAGGACGGTCGCGGTCGCCGTCCCCGAGGCCAGCTCCGGCAGCAGCCGGGCCCGCGCCTCCTCGTCGCCGTCGGCCATGAGCGCCCCGACGGCCAGCACGGCCGACTGCAGGAACGGGTGGGGTGACAGCGCGCGTCCCAGCTCCTCGGCCACGGCCGCCGCCTCGGCCGGGCCGCAGCCCGCGCCGCCGTACTCCTCGGGCACGAGCAGCCCCGCGGCGCCCACGTCCCGCGCGAACGCCTGCCACGTCGCGTCCGGCCGGTCGGCGAGGTAGGCGCGGACGACGGCGCCGAGCTCATCGGAGAGGGTCACCCGAGCATAGTAAACCAAGCGATTGCTTGTCTTAGATTCGGATGACCGAAATTTGCCTTTTTTGGATGGATACATAATCTGGATGCGGTCATCCCTAGACATTTCCGGGGGAGGGATTGACCAGGGAATGAAGATGAACCACACCGCGATCGAGTACGCCGACTTCGCCGAATGCGACCGGCGTCTGCGCCGCATGGAACGCCATGTGCTGGCGGCCTTCCTGGCAGGACTGGCCGTCGGCCTCGTCGGCATGTTCACCGCCGGCAAGGGCCCGGAATGGTTCGGCCAGCTCTACGACCCCTACGCCTACCTGACCCTCGCGCTGGTCGTGGGCGCCACCGCGTCGGGGTTCGGCTGGGCGCTGCTGACCACGTTCCTGGCGGCGGTGTCCACCCTGGTCGCGGCCATGGGCGCGGGCGCGCTGCGCGGTGTGGACGGCTTCGACATCATCGGCGGCGGCGTCGCCGGGCTGAACTGGACGGTCGGCCTGCTCGTCGGCCTCGGCCTGCTCGCCTACGTCACCCGCAGGCGGGACCGCTGGGGCGACCTGGCCGCGGGCGCGATCGGCGCCCTGCTGATCGCCGACGTCGTCGACCGCGCGACCCCCGGCTTCATCGACAGCGAGCAGTCCTTCTGGCCCGGTCCCGCCACGGTGGTCGCGCTGCTGGCCGTGGCCCTGGTCGTGGTGCTGCGCAGGAACCGGCGGGCACGCGTGCGCGCCCTGGCGGTCTCGGCCGTCTTCGCCGGTCTGTTCACCGTGTGCCTGGGCGTCTTCGTGGGCGGCTGGCTGCCCCTGCCGGCCTGAGCGGGCGTACCGGCCGCGAACCCGGCGATCCGGGCCGATCAGGACCCGCGCCCGATTAACGCCGCGCGGCGCGGCTCCCCGAGTCGATAGCCTGTAATCCTTCAGATCCAGGCCCGAGCAAGGAGTAGCCGTGTTGCTGCGCATGTCGTCGTTGTTTCTTCGCACCCTGCGGGACGACCCGGCAGACGCGGAAGTGCCGAGCCACAAGCTCCTCGTCCGCGCCGGCTACGTCCGCCGCGTGGCCCCCGGCATCTACTCGTGGCTGCCCCTCGGCAAGCTGGTGCTGGAGAACGTCACCAGGATCGTCCGCGAGGAGATGAACCGGATGGGCGGCCAGGAGGTGCTCTTCCCCGCCCTGCTGCCCCGCGAGTACTACGAGGCCACCGGCCGCTGGACCGAATACGGCGACACCCTGTTCCGGCTCCAGGACCGCAAGGGCGCCGACTACCTCCTCGGCCCCACGCACGAGGAGCTCTTCACCGACATGGTCAAGGGCGAGTACTCCTCGTACAAGGACTACCCGGTCACGCTCTACCAGATCCAGACCAAATACCGCGACGAAGCCAGGCCCAGGGCCGGCATCCTGCGCGGCCGCGAGTTCCTCATGAAGGACTCCTACTCCTTCGACCTCGACGACGACGGCCTCAAGCGCTCCTACGAGCAGCACCGCGAGACCTACATCCGCACGTTCGAGCGGCTCGGCATCGAGTACAAGATCGTGTTCGCCACCTCGGGCGCGATGGGCGGCTCGGCCTCCGAGGAGTTCCTGGCGCCGACCCCCACCGGCGAGGACACGTTCGTGGCCTGCCACTCCTGCGGCTACGCGGCCAACGCCGAGGCCGTCACCACCACCGCGCCGCCCGCCCGCGACCTCGACGGCGCCGCGCCGATGCGGGTCCTCGACACGCCCGACACCCCGACCATCGAGTCCCTGGTGTCCTACGTCAACGAGCGCCACGGCCTGTCCGTCACCGCCGCCGACACGCTGAAGAACGTCGTCGTCAAGGTCACCACCCCGGGCTCCGACAAGGTCGAGACGCTGATCATCGGCGTGCCCGGCGACCGCGAGGTCGACTTCAAGCGCCTGGAGGCCGCGCTCGCGCCCGGCGAGCCCGCCATCTTCGAGGCCGCCGACTTCGCCGCCCACCCCGGCCTCGTCCGCGGCTACATCGGCCCGCAGATCCTGCGCGAGCTCGGCATCCGCTACCTCGTCGACCCGCGCGTCGTCACCGGCAGCTCCTGGGTCACCGGCGCCAACGAGCCCGGCAAGCACGCCGCCGACGTGGTCGCCGGGCGCGACTTCGTCCCCGACGGCACGATCGAGGCCGCCGAGGTGCGCGCCGGCGACCCCTGCCCCCGCTGCGGCTCCCCGCTGTCCATCGACCGCGGCATCGAGATCGGCCACATCTTCCAGCTCGGCCGCAAGTACGCCGACGCCGCCGGCCTCGACGCCCTGGGCCCCGACGGCAAGCCCGTCCGCATCACCATGGGCTCCTACGGCATCGGCGTCTCGCGGGCCGTGGCCGTCATCGCCGAGCAGGCCCACGACCAGCTCGGCCTGGTGTGGCCGCGCGAGGTCGCGCCCGCCGACGTGCACATCGTCGGCACCGGCAAGGAGAACCAGGTCGAGGCCGCCCTTGAGCTGGCCGGCGAGCTGGAGGCGCAGGGGCTGCGGGTGCTCGTCGACGACCGCGCCCAGGTCTCGCCGGGCGTCAAGTTCAAGGACGCCGAGCTGCTGGGGGTGCCCACGATCGTGGTGATCGGGCGCGGGCTGTCGCAGGGCGTCATCGAGCTGCGCGACCGGGTGACCGGCGTCAAGGAGGAGATCCCCCTCGCCGAGGCCGCCACCCGCATCCTCGCCGCCTGCCGCTGACCCGCGACCCGCGGGCCGGGCGACTTCCCGCCCGCCCGCGGTCCGGTCTCGCTGTCCCGGCTCCCGCGATGGGGCTGCTGTCCGGCTCCCTGGGCTCCGGGCCGCTGTTCCGCCTCCCTGCGATGGGGCAGGGCCGCTGTTCCGGCTCCCTGCGATGGGGCAGGGCCGCTGGTCGGTGCCCCAAGGGGGCGGTTCGTGGTGGTGTTGTCAGCCGCCGGAGCGGGACGGGGCCGGTGTGGGGGGCGGGGTGCTGCCCGGCATGCCGGGGAAGGCCGGGGGTGGCGCCGGCTGGAAGGCGTAGGCGCGGGTCGCCGACTCCTGCATGGCCAGGGCGGCGTACTTGCGCAGCGCCGGGTCCGCGGCGGCGGCCAGCTCCAGATAGGCGGCCGTGATGCCGCTCTCCAGCTGCACGGCCAGCCGGGCGGCCTGCGCGGCGCCCGTGGGCACGTACGGCAGCGCGTAGGAGGGCTCCGACTCGTTCGGCCGGCCCCCGCGACCGATGATCAGATTGCGGAGCTGGTCGCGGCGGGCCCGGTGGGCCTCGTACGCGGCGCCGGTCAGGTCCCGCAGGGAGCCGGTCGTACGCGCCCCCAGGAGCCCGTAGGCGAACACGGCGGCGTGCTCGGCGGCCAGGGCCTTGCGCAGCTTCCCGACGTCGTCCCCGTCCATCAGGGCGCTTTGCCGCGCGGCGCTGTCCATCACGAACCCGTTCATCCCGATCCCGTTCACGACGACTTGGGCAGCGACACGGCGTGGACCGCCTCGCACGCCCCGATGCTGGCGAGGAGCTGGGCCACGCCGGGGGACAGGCCGGCGAGCTGACGAGGCCGTTGCGCCGCGGCCCGGCGCTCCACGTCCCGCAGCCGCGACAGCGTGGGCTCGGGCGGCTTCGACGGCGTGGCGCTCGGCGACGCGCCCGGCGAGGCAGGCGCGGAGCCGGCCGGCGAGGAGGCGGACGGCGAGGCGGGCGGCGGGCCCGCGGGCAGGTATTTGCGCAGCTCCGCCAGGTGCGCCTGGTGCCGGGCGCGGAAGGGCTCCAGGGACTCGGCGCCGCCCGCGATCAGCGCCGAGTAGAGGGCGACCGTGCGCTCCTTGTCGGCGACCACCTGCCGCAGCAGAACGGTCTCGGGCGAGTCGGGCGCCGGGGTCGCGGGCCCGGCGGGACCCGGGGCGCTGCAGGCCGTCAGGGCGGCCGCTCCGCCCGCCAGCACGGCTCGCCTGGAGAGGTGACGCGGGCGCACGGGCTTGGACCTCCGGTGACTACGGACCCGGTGACGAGGGACCCCAGTGACCGGGGCGCCGACGGCGACGGTTCCAGGTGACTGCGGACGCAGATAGCATCGTACGGGCTGGTGCCCGGGAACGCCGTCAGGCGACGCTCCGCCACTCGACCACGACGAGTGGCGCTCTCTCCGTGCCTCCGTACAGATAGGGTGTCAACTGTCGTCGCTGGCTGCGCAGCCAGACGGCGGAGAGCCAGTGGCGAGGTCCGCCCGGCTGAGACATGACAATAGGGGAGGTCGATATGGGCAGCGCATCACCCCGCGACCACCTGATGAAGCTCCTGGAGCCCGTGGTCGGCGCGGAGGGCCTCGATCTGGAGGACGTCACGGTCACCCAGGCGGGCAAGAGGCGGTTGCTGCGCGTGATCGTCGATCGCGACGGCGGCGTGAGCCTCGACGACATCGCCGACGTGAGCCAGGCCGTCTCCACGGCGCTCGACGAGGACGACGTGATGGGGCAGGCCGCCTACACCCTTGAGGTCTCCTCTCCGGGCGTGGACCGCCCGCTCACCGAGCCGCGCCACTGGCGCCGAGCCGCCAAGCGGCTGGTGAAGGCCGAGATGAGAGACGGCACCGTGGTGGAGGGCCGCGTTACGGCGGCGGACGAGAGCGGCGTCGACCTCGACGTCGCCGGCTCCGCGCGCCGGCTCGATTACCAGGACCTGACCCGAGGCCGGGTGCAGGTGGAGTTCCGCCGGATCGACGACACCGACGACGTCGACGGCGACGAAGGCTAAGGGGGAAGCCTCGTGGACATCGACATGAGCGTCCTGCGCAGCCTGGAGCGGGAGAAGGACATCTCCTTCGACCTGGTCGTCAAGGCGATCGAGGACGCGCTGCTGATCGCCTACTTCCGCACCGAGGGCTCGGCGCCCAAGGCGCGCGCCGAGCTCGACCGCGGCAGCGGCCACGTCACGATCTGGGCGGCCGAGCTCGACGACGAGGGCGACGTCGTCAGGGAGTTCGACGACACTCCGGGCAACTTCAGCCGGATCGCCGCGACCACCGCCAAGCAGGTCATCCTGCAGCAGCTCCGCGACGCCGAGGACGAGATCAACTTCGGCGAGTTCGCCAGCCGCGAGGGCGAGCTGGTCTCGGGCGTGATCCAGCAGGGCAAGGACCCGCGCGTGGTGCTGGTCGACCTCGGCAAGATCGAGGCCGTGCTGCCGCACGCCGAGCAGGTCCCGGGCGAGGACTACGTGCACGGCGAGCGCATCCGCGCCTACGTGGTGCAGGTGAAGAAGGGCCACAAGGGGCCGTCGGTGACGCTGTCGCGCACCCACCCCGGCCTGGTCAAGAAGCTGTTCGCGCTGGAGGTGCCGGAGATCGCCGACGGCACCGTGGAGATCGCCGCGGTGGCCCGCGAGGCCGGCCACCGCACGAAGATCGCGGTCCGGTCGCGCAAGCCGGGCGTCAACGCCAAGGGCGCCTGCATCGGCCCGATGGGCTCGCGCGTCCGCAATGTGATGACCGAGCTGCACGGCGAGAAGATCGACATCATCGACTGGTCCGAGGATCCGGGCGAGTTCGTCGGGAATGCGCTGTCGCCGGCCCGTGTTTCCCATGTCGAGGTTCTCGACCTCGAAGGACGGGTCGCACGGGTGACGGTCCCCGACTACCAGCTTTCGCTGGCCATCGGCAAGGAAGGGCAGAACGCCCGGCTTGCCGCAAGGCTCACCGGATGGCGTATTGACATCCGGCCTGACACACAAGCCGAGGATGCCGCCGGTTCCGTAGATGCGTCAACACGGTAAGCTGGAATATGGTGGCCACGCGGCCCCACAGCGCACCTGTGTGGGCTGCAGGGTTCGCACGGCTAAGTCCGAGCTGCTCCGCCTGGTGCGGATCGAGGACCATCTGGTCCCTGATCTGCGAGGACGGCTTTCTGGCCGCGGTGCATCGCTGCATCCGTCCTTGAGCTGTCTGGAGCTTGCCGAGCGTCGCCGAGCGTTCCCGCGCGCGTTCCGCGTGCCGGGGCCGCTTGACGTCTCGCGAGTGCGGGCACACCTGGAGGAGGAATCACGAAATGTCATGTAGGACGCCGAGTTGATGGGCGGAGTCAGATTGCTATGAGCGCCTGATGAGCACGCGGCGATGAAGACGTCAAGTTAACGACGGTCCGGACGGCACAGCCAGCCTCCCGGGCCGAGTAAGGGAGTGCAGTGGCGAAGGTCCGGGTATACGAGCTCGCTAAGGAGTTCGGCGTAGAGAGCAAGGTCGTCATGGCCAAGCTCCAAGAGATGGGGGAGTTCGTCCGATCGGCGTCCTCGACCATCGAGGCGCCGGTGGTCCGCAGGCTCACCGAAGCTCTGGGCGCATCGAAGGGTGGGCCCTCCAGGGGCGGCGGTTCGTCGTCCAACAGGCCGCAGCCGCCCAAGGCTGCGCCCCGTCCGGCAGAACACCAGGCCGGCAACGGCGCCGCGGAGGCGCCGACCCCTATTTCTCCGCGTCCGGGTCCGGCTCCGAGGCCAGGACCGCGTCCCGGCCCCGCGGGTCCCGCCGGCGGCGCGCAGCCGCGTCCGCCGGTGCCGATGCCCCACCAGCCGCAGCAGCAGCCCGAGGCGGCGCGCGGCGAGACCTCCGGGGCTCCGCAGGCCCGCTTCGAGAGCGCGGCCGGTTCCGGCGCGCCCGCGCGTCCGACTCCGGGGCCGCGTCCGGGTCCCGCCGCCCGTCCGGGCCCGGGTCCCAAGCCCGGTCCGGCGCCCCGTCCCGGGCAGCCTTCCGGCGGCGGTGGCGGCGGCCAGCAGCAGGCTCCGCGTCCGGGTGCGCCCGCAGGCGGCGGCCCGCGTCCCGGTCCCGGTCCCAAGCCGGGTCCGCGTGGCCCGCGTCCGGGTAACAACCCGTTCTCGTCCAACGCCAGCGGCATGGGCCAGTCGCGTCCGCCGCGTCCCGGCGGCAACCGCGACGGCGGTGGCCCCGGCCAGCGCGAGCGTCGTGAGGGTCCGCCGCGTGACGGCGCGATGCCGCGTCCGCCGCGTCCCGGTGGCGGCGGCGAGGCCGGTCCGCGTCCCGCGGGTCCGCGTCCCGGTCCGCCCGGTGCGGCCGGTCCGCGTCCGGGTCCCGGCGCCGGTGGTCCGCGTCCCGGTGGGCCGCGTCCCAACCCGATGATGATGCCGCAGGGTCGTCCTGCCGGTCCGGGCGGTGGCCCGCGTCCCGGTGGCGGCGGCGGTGGCGGTCGTCCCGGCGGCGGTGGCGGCGGTGGCCGTCCCGGTGGTGGCGGCGGTCGTCCCGGTGGCGGCGGCGGCTTCGCCGGTCGTCCCGGTGGCGGCGGCGCCGGTCCCCGTACCGGCACCGGTGGTCCCGGTGGCGGCGGCGGTGGCTTCGGCGGTCGTCCCGGTGGCGGCGGCCGTGGTCGCGGCGGTGGCACGGCGGGCGCGTTCGGGCGTCCCGGCGGCCGTCCCGCGCGTGGTCGTAAGAGCAAGCGTCAGAGGCGCCAGGAGTTCGACAACATGTCGGCGCCGGCGATCGGCGGTGTGCAGGTCGCTCGCGGCAACGGCGCGACGATCCGCCTGCCGCGCGGCGCGTCGCTGTCCGACTTCGCCGACCGCATCGGCGCGAACCCCGCCTCGCTCGTGCAGATCATGCTGCACCTCGGCGAGATGGTGACCGCGACCCAGTCGGTCAACGAGGAGACGTTGCAGCTCCTCGGCGCGGAGCTCGACTACAACATCCAGGTCGTCAGCCCGGAGGAGGAGGACCGCGAGCTTCTCGAGGCCTTCGACATCGAGTTCGGCGAGGACGAGGGCGACGAGGGCGACCTCGCCGCGCGTCCGCCGGTCGTGACCGTCATGGGTCACGTCGACCACGGTAAGACCAAGCTGCTCGACGCCATCCGCAAGACCAACGTGGTGGCGCGCGAGGCCGGTGGCATCACCCAGCACATCGGTGCCTACCAGGTCGCCACGACGCATGAGGGCGAAGACCGGAAGGTCACCTTCATCGACACCCCGGGTCACGAGGCGTTCACCGCCATGCGTGCCCGAGGCGCCAAGTCCACCGACATCGCGGTGCTGGTGGTCGCGGCCGACGACGGTGTGAAGCCGCAGACGATCGAGGCGCTCAACCACGCCCAGGCGGCCGACGTGCCGGTCGTGGTCGCGGTGAACAAGGTCGACAAGGAGGGTGCCGACCCCAACAAGGTCCGCGCCCAGCTCACCGAGTACGGCCTGGTCGCCGAGGAGTACGGCGGCTCGACCCTGTTCGTCGACATCTCGGCGAAGAACGGCACGGGCATCGACAACCTCCTCGAGGCGATCCTGCTCACCGCCGACGCCGAGCTCGACCTGCGGGCCAACCCGACGATGGACGCCCAGGGCATCGCGATCGAGGCGCACCTCGACAAGGGCCGCGGCCCCGTCGCGACCGTCCTGGTCCAGCGCGGCACGCTGCGCGTGGGCGACTCGATCGTGTGTGGCGAGGCCTTCGGCCGCGTCCGCGCGATGCTCGACGACAACGGCGACCCGGTCGAGGAGGCCACGCCGTCCCGTCCGGTCCTGGTCATGGGTCTGACGGCCGTGCCGAGCGCCGGTGACAACTTCATCGTCGTCACCGACGACCGGATGGCCCGCCAGATCGCCCAGCAGCGCGCGGCGCGCAAGCGCAGCGCCGACATGGCGAAGTCGAGCCGTCGCCGCACCCTCGAAGAGCTGTTCAGCGACCTTGAGAAGGGTCGCGTCGACGAGCTCAAGCTCATCATCAAGGGTGACGTGTCCGGTTCGGTCGAGGCCCTGGAAGACGCCCTGCTCAAGATCGACGTCGGCGACGAGGTCAGGCTCCGTGTCCTGCACCGCGCGGTCGGCGCCATCACCGAGTACGACGTCAACCTGGCCGTCGCCGACGACAACGCGGTCATCATCGGCTTCAACGTCCGCCCCGAGCCTCGGGCGCGCGACCTGGCCGAGCGCGAGGGCGTCGACATCCGCTACTACTCGGTCATCTACCAGGCGATCGAGGAGATCGAGGCGGCGCTCAAGGGCATGCTCAAGCCCGAGTTCGAAGAGGTCCAGATGGGCACCGCAGAAGTCCGCGAGGTCTTCAAGGTGCCGAAGATCGGCAACGTCGCCGGTTCGCTGGTCCGCTCCGGCACGATCGTCCGCAACAGCAAGGCCAGGGTGATCCGCGATGGCGTCGTCATCGCCGACAACCTGACCGTCTCGTCCCTGCGTCGCTTCAAGGATGACGCGACCGAGGTCCGCGAGGGCTTCGAGTGCGGCATCGGTGTCGGTTACAACGACATCCGGATCGACGACACGATCGAGACGTTCGAGATGCGGGAGAAGCCGCGGGTCTGACCCGCGGCCGGGCGCCCGGCGGAACCTCCGCCGGGCGCCTCTCGCACGCCCGTGCCCCCTTCCCACCGCAGCGGGCCGGGCGTGCTTCCACCCCACCAGGCCAAGCGGTGGTTTCACACGATGTATGTGGGTGCTCTGACCCTGGACATCCTGCTCGGCGACGTGCGTTCGCTGAAGCAGAAGCGCTCTGTCGTCCGGCCTCTGATCGCCGAGCTGCAGCGACGTTACCCGTCCATCGCGGTGGCCGAGACCGGTCATCTTGACCTGCATCGCAGGTGCGAGGTGGGCGTCGCGGTGATCTCCGCCTCCGCGGGTAACTGCAAAGAGGTGATGGACGCCTGCGAGCGGATGGTGGCCTTCCGCCCTGAGATCGAGTTGCTGTCAGCCAGGCAGCGGCTCTACAACGACGAAGATTGAACGACAGCACGGCCAGGTCGTGCGTGAGGGGGAGCGAACATGGTGGATGCCGCACGAGCGCGCAAGCTCGCCGACCGCATCCAGCAGATCGTCGCCGAGATGCTGGAGCGCCGGATCAAGGACCCGCGCCTGGGCTTCGTCACCGTGACCGACACGCGCATCACGGCTGACCTGCGTGAGGCGACGGTGTTCTACACGGTGTTCGGCTCCGACGCCGAGCGGTCCGACAGCGCGGCCGCCCTGGAGAGTGCCAAGGGCATCATCCGCGCCGAGGTGGGCCGCCAGACCGGCGTGCGCTTCACCCCGACGCTGACGTTCCGGCACGACCCGCTGCCCGACAGCGCCCGTCAGCTCGACGACCTGATCAACGCCGCCAGGGCGCGGGACGCCGAGGTGGCGCGCCGGGCCGCGGGCGCGGCCTACGCCGGCGAGGCCGACCCCTACAAGAAGCCCGATGAGGGTGAGGACGACCAGGCGTGACGTCGCACGTGCGCGCCCGAGCCGAGCAGCCCTCCCAGGAGGCCACGGACATCCCCGAGGCCGCCTGGGAGCGCGCGGTCCAGCTCATCGGCCAGGTCGACGAGGTCGCCCTGGCCTGTCACGTGTCACCCGACGGCGACGCGCTCGGCTCGATGCTGGCCGTCGGTTACGTGCTGCGCTCGATCGGCAAGCGGGTCGTGGCCTCCTTCGGCGACCAGTACTTCGCGGTCCCGCGGATCCTGCGGTTCCTGCCGGGGCAGGAGATGTTGTGCCCGCCGGCCGACTATCCCGAGGCCCCGGCTTTGATGATCACCTTCGACTCCTCCACGTTCGAGCGGCTGGGCCTGCTCAGCCCCAACGCGGCCAGGGCGGAGGAGGTCATCGTGATCGACCATCACCCGTCCAACGCCGGGTTCGGCACGCACAGCCTCATCGACCCGCGGGCGGCGGCCACGGCCATGCTGGCCGAGCAGCTCATCTACCGGCTCGGCGGCAGCCTCGACCGGGACATCGCCACCTGCCTGTACACCGGGCTGGTGACCGACACGGGCTCCTTCCGCTACGCCTCCACCACGCCGGCCGTGCACCGGATGGCGTCCAGGCTGGTGGCCACCGGCCTGCACACCGACGAGATCGCCCGCGAGCTGTGGGACCGCTCGCCGTTCGGCTACCTCAAGGTGCTGGCCAGGGCGCTCGACCGGGTGCAGCTGGAGGGCTCGATGGTCTGGACGTACGTGCCGCGGGTCGACCGGGCCGCGTACGGGCTGCCGTACTCGGAGATCGAGGGCATGATCGACATCGTCCGCCGTACCGACGAGGCCGAGGTCGCGGTCGTGCTCAAGGAGGACGACCACGGCGACTGGCAGGTGTCGACCAGGTCCAAGGGCGCGGTCGACGTGGCGGCCGTGTGCGCCGCGCTGGGCGGCGGCGGGCATCACAACGCGGCCGGGTTCACCTCCTACGACAGCGTGGAGGAGACCATGGCCAAGTTCAGACGAGAGCTGGGGAAGGCTGGATGGCCGAGAGCGGTCTGATCATCGTCGACAAGCCGGGCGAGTGGACCTCGCACGACGTGGTGGCCAAGATGCGGCGCATCGCGGGCACCCGTCGCGTCGGGCACGCCGGCACGCTCGACCCGATGGCCACGGGCGTGCTGGTGATCGGGGTGGAGAAGGCGACCCGGCTGCTCGGGCACCTGGCGCTGACCGAGAAGGTCTACGAGGCCACGATCCGGCTGGGCGTGTCCACCAACACCGACGACGCGGAGGGCGAGACCGTGGCCACGGCGTCGGCGGCTGAGGTGGGGGCGGCCGAGGTGCACAAGGGCGTCGAGGCGCTCACCGGGGCCATCATGCAGGTTCCGCCGCAGGTCAGCGCCATCAAGGTCAACGGGCAGCGGGCGTACAAGATGGCCCGGGCGGGCGAGGAGGTCGCGCTCGCGGCCCGGCCCGTGACCGTGTACGGCTTCGACGTGCTCGACATCAGGGCCTCAGGCGACGTCGTGGACGTCGACGCGGTCGTCACCTGCTCCAGCGGCACCTACATCCGGGCGCTGGCCCGCGACCTGGGTGCCGCGCTCGGCGTCGGCGGACACCTGACGAGCCTGCGCCGGACCCGGGTCGGCCCCTATGACCTGTCGCTGGCCCGCAGCATCGACCAGCTCGCCGAGCAGTGCGTGGTGCTGCCCATCGGCGAGGCGGTGTCGGCCGCGTTCCCGCGCCGGGACGTGACCGCCGAGGAGGCGCGCGTGATCGGCCACGGCGGCCGGCTGCCCGCGGCCGGGCTCGGCGCGGGGCCGATCGGCGTGTTCGGGCCGGAGGGCGAGCTGCTGGCGCTGGTGGAGGAGCACGGCCGGATCGCCAAGCCCCTGGCCGTGTTCGCAGGCTGAGCCGCGGCCTTCTTCCGTCAGGCGGGTTTGCGGGCGACCAGGATGTCGCGGACGATCGCCTGGTCGACCCAGTGCTCGAAGTCGGGGTAGTCCATGACCTCCAGGCCCGCGCCGGTGAGGATCGCGGCCAGCTCGGCGCTCTTGCCGCCGTAGGTGTTCCAGGAGATGCCCATCGCGCCGCCGGGACGCAGCAGCTCGGCCCAGACCGGCACGGCCTGCCTCAGCAGCTCCAGCGGGCTGCGGGACAGGCCGCCGCCGCCCTTGCTGCCGTGCTGGACGCCGTAGGGGGCGTCGGTCACGACGACGTCGAACGTGCGGGGCTTGAAGAACTCGCGGCTCTTGAGCGTGTCGGCGTTGACCACGGCGAGCTGCTGCACGTCGCCGGCCTTGACGGCCTCCTTCGACAGCCCGAACGTGACGTTGAGCCGCCGCCCCACCAGTGCCCGCGCCCGCCGCACCGGCACGGTCTCGGCGGTGTGCTTGAGCCGCTTGTTGCGCAGCCAGGTCTTGATGAACGTCGTGTACGCCTCGAAGTCCTTGCCGTCGACGTCGAGGCCGTAGGCGTCGTAGCCGTACATGAGGGCCTGGTTGAGGGTGGTGCCGCGGCCGCACATCGGGTCGAACACCGACAACCTGCCGGACATGGGCCGGTCGCAGGCGAGCACGGTGACGTTGAGCAGCAGCTTGGTGAAGTGCTCGTTGGTCTTGCCGGCGTATTTCTGGATGGTCAGCAGGTCGCTGCTCAGCCGGTCGAGGGGGCGCATGGCCAGCGGGCGCAGCAGCTCGCCCTCGACGCCGAAGACCGCGTAGACGGAGGACAGGTTGGACAGCAGCGCGACGTCGGGCTCGGAGAGCGGCTCGGCGGTCTCGAACGTGATGTACGGGACGCCGCCGATGGTGGTCTCCGCGCTGTCCAGCACGGTGTTCTCGATGGCGTGGTCGCTGAAGACGGCCAGCTCGCCCCTGGTCAGGCGTGGGGAGCTCTCGCCGTAGACCCGGTTGAAGGCGGGCAGGATCAGGAGCGCGTATCGAGGCATGATGGCTCATCCTACTTGCGGGAATACCGCGCTCCGCCCCTCGATTGGAGGTGAGCGGGAGGTGCATGGCAGGCTTGTGTCGGATTGATCTGCCACGAACGAATGGGGCCTAGCGTGCGGGGTTCGAGAGGGTCTGTGGTGACCATCGGCGTGTACGACGGGGTCCATCGCGGGCATCGCAGGGTGATCGAGCGGACGGTCGAGCTGGCCCGCGAGCGGGGGACGCGCAGCGTGGCGGTGACGTTCGAGCCGCATCCCGACGAGGTGGTGCGGCCGGGCACCCGGCGGGCGCGGCTGACCACGCTCAAGCGCCGCGCCGAGCTGCTGGCCGGGCTGGGCATCGACGACGTCGAGGTGATGGAGTTCACCCTCGACCTGTCCAGGACGAGCCCTGACGACTTCGCCCAGAGCGTGCTGAGCGAGCGCCTCGGGGCGGCGGTGGTCGTGGTCGGGGCGGACTTCACGTTCGGGCACCACGCCGTCGGCGACGCCGGGACGCTGCGCACGCTGGGCGACAAGTACGACTTCGAGGTCGAGGTGGTGCCCCTGCTCGACGGCGTCTCCTCGACCTCCGCGCGCGAGCTGATCGTCGCCGGTGACGTCGAGGGGGCCGCGGCCGAGCTGGGCCGTCCCCATCGGGTGGAGGGCGTGGTGGTGCGCGGCTACCAGCGCGGGCGGCAGCTCGGCTTCCCGACCGCCAACGTCGAGACCCCGCAGCAGACGGCCATCCCGGCCGACGGGGTCTACGCCGGATGGCTGGAGTGCGTCCCGGTGGCCAACCTGCCCGCGCCGTACGAGGGCGAGCGGTGGCCGGCGGCGATCTCGGTGGGCACGAACCCGACGTTCGAGGGCGTGCCGCGTACCGTGGAGGCGTACGCGCTCGACCGCGACGACCTGGAGCTCTACGGGGTGCACGTGGCGGTGGAGTTCGCCGCCCGGCTGAGGGGCAACACCCGGTTCGAGTCGATCGAGGCGCTGATCGACCAGATCCACGCCGACGTCGACGCCGCCCGCCGCATCACGTCGTGACACCGGTCGCGGCGGGCGCGGAACGTTCGCGGGCGCGAAACACTTGACTCCGATGGTAACCTTGCATGTCGGCTCTGTAACGGTGGCGCTGCTGCGCTGCCCATGACGGCCTTCACGCGGCGACTGTAGGCACGCACGGTCGTTCGCACTGTCATCTCATTCGCGCGTGTCCGTAGATCGAAGGAGAGCCGTGTCCCTCGACACCGCTGCCAAGAAGACCATCATCAGTGAGTACGCGACGGCCGAAGGCGACACCGGTTCGCCCGAGGTGCAGATCGCGCTGCTCAGCAAGCGCATCAGCGAGCTCACCGAGCACCTGAAGACGCACAAGCACGACCACCACAGCCGTCGTGGCCTGCTTCTGCTCGTCGGTCGCCGGCGTCGTCTGCTGAAGTACCTGCAGAAGGTCGACATCCAGCGTTACCGTTCGCTCATCGAGCGACTCGGTCTGCGCCGATAACATGAAAGGGAGCGGCGTCGGACGCCGCTCCCTTCTCATATGGCTCCGCCCATGTGGGTAGGAGCACACACGACCGGCGCGTCGTGGCGGCGAACCGCCGCGCCGTCGGCGTACAACTGAATATCCGAGACACACAGCCCCCGCGTCCGATTCAGCACCATGCGACCCGCGACGCCTGCGGGCCGGTCCTCGGTAGTGGCTTCCGGTAAGAATGACCGGGCGCTTCGATCGAAGACCGGCGCTGCACCTTCTATGGGGGACACGCTGACGGATCGCCGCCACCGTGCCACCGGGCACGACGGATGGGCGGCGCCCTGACGAGCGGGTCCCTTCATAGGCACGAGGGTGCCGGTGAGAAAAGAGGGCGCGGGTGACCGACCACAAGGAGGTCCCCCGTGGAGGGTGTCCACACCGCTGAAGCCGTCATTGACAACGGCTCTTTCGGCACGCGCACGGTCCGGTTCGAGACCGGCCGGCTCGCGCGCCAGGCGGCGGGTTCCGCCGTCGCCTATCTCGACAACGACACGATGGTGCTCTCAGCCACCACCGCGTCCAAGGCTCCCAAGGAGAACTTCGACTTCTTCCCGCTCACGGTCGACGTCGAGGAGCGCATGTACGCGGCGGGCCGCATCCCCGGCTCGTTCTTCCGCCGTGAGGGCCGTCCGTCCGAGGACGCGATCCTGACCTGCCGCCTGATCGACCGGCCGCTGCGCCCGTCGTTCGTCAAGGGCCTGCGCAACGAGATCCAGGTCGTCGCCACGGTCATGGCGCTCAACCCCGAGCACCTGTACGACGTGGTCGCCATCAACGCCGCCTCGCTGTCCACGCAGCTCGCCGGGCTGCCGTTCTCCGGCCCGATCGGCGGCGTGCGGGTCGCGCTGATCGAGGGCCAGTGGGTGGCCTTCCCGACGCACCCCGAGCTGGAGCGGGCCACGTTCGACATGGTCGTGGCGGGCCGCCTGCTCGACGACGGCGACGTCGCGATCATGATGGTCGAGGCCGAGTCCACCAAGGACACGCTCAAGCTGGTCGCCGACGGCGCGGTCGCGCCGACCGAGGAGACCGTCGCGCAGGGCCTTGAGGCCGCCAAGCCGTTCATCAAGGTGCTGTGCGAGGCGCAGTCCCGCATCGCGCAGGTCGCCGCCAAGGAGACCGCCGAGTACCCGGTCTTCCTCGACTACCAGGACGACGTCTACAACGCGGTCGAGGCCGCGATCAAGACCGAGCTGGCCGCCGCGCTGACCATCGCCGGCAAGCAGGAGCGCGAGACCGAGCTCGACAAGGTCAAGGCGCTGGCCGCCGAGCGGCTGCTGCCCGAGTTCGAGGGGCGCGAGAAGGAGATCTCCGCCGCCTTCCGCTCGGTGATGAAGAAGCTCATGCGCGAGCGGGTCGTCAAGGAGGGCGTCCGCATCGACGGCCGCGGCACCAAGGACATCCGCGCCCTGTCGGCCGAGGTCCACGTGGTGCCCCGGGTGCACGGCTCGGCCCTGTTCGAGCGCGGCGAGACCCAGATCCTGGGCATCACCACGCTGAACATGCTGCGCATGGAGCAGAACATCGACACGCTCAACCCCGAGCGGACCAAGCGCTACATGCACAACTACAACTTCCCGCCGTACTCCACCGGTGAGACGGGCCGCGTGGGCTCGCCCAAGCGCCGCGAGATCGGTCACGGCGCGCTGGCCGAGCGGGCGCTCATCCCGGTGCTGCCCTCGCGCGAGGAGTTCCCGTACGCCATCCGCCAGGTCTCCGAGGCCCTCGGCTCCAACGGCTCCACCTCGATGGGCTCGGTCTGCGCGTCCACGATGGCGCTGCTGGACGCCGGCGTGCCGCTCAGGGAGATGGTCGCCGGCATCGCGATGGGCCTGATCAGCGAGGGCGGCAGCTACGTCACGCTGACCGACATCCTCGGCGCCGAGGACGCCATGGGCGACATGGACTTCAAGGTCGCCGGCACCAAGGACGTCATCACCGCCCTGCAGCTCGACACCAAGCTCGACGGCATCCCCGCCTCCGTGCTGGCCGCCGCGCTGAAGCAGGCCAAGGGCGCCCGCCTGGCGATCCTCGACGTGATGCAGGAGGCGATCGACTCCCCGGCGGAGATGAACCCGACCGCGCCGCGCATCATCACGATCAAGGTTCCGGTCGACAAGATCGGCGAGGTCATCGGCCCGAAGGGCAAGATGATCAACCAGATCCAGGACGACACGGGCGCCGAGATCACCATCGAGGACGACGGCACGATCTACATCGGCGCCACCGACGGGCCCTCCGCCGAGGCGGCCCGTTCGGCGATCAACGGCATCGCGAACCCGCACATGCCCGAGGTCGGCGAGCGTTACCTGGGCACGGTCGTCAAGATCGCGGCCTTCGGCGCGTTCATCTCGCTCATGCCCGGCAAGGACGGCCTGCTGCACGTCTCCCAGATCCGCAAGCTGCACGGCGGCAAGCGCATCGAGAACGTCGAGGACGTCATGGGCGTCGGCGAGAAGATCCAGGTCGAGATCGCCGAGATCGACGGCCGGGGCAAGCTCTCCCTCGTGCCCGTCGAGGTCATCGAGAAGGAGGCCGCCGAGAAGGAGGCCAAGGCCTCGGCCGGCGCCGAGGACGGCGAGGCTCCCGCGCCCGAGGCCGACTCCGCCGCCGCCGCCGAGGACAAGCCGGAGCGGCCGCGCCGCACCCGGACCCGCGTGCGCACCAGCCGCCCCAACGAGGGCGACGACCGCAACTCGTGACCGGGCAACCACAGTTCTCGGCACCCCCGAAGCAGGAGGCCTCGTGATGACCACCACGCTGCACCCCGGCAAGGACGGAGCCGGGGTCGTCAGGCGCACCGTCCTGCCGGGCGGGCTCCGTGTGGTGACCGAGACCATGCCGACCGTGCGTAGCGTCGCGGTCGGCATGTGGGTCGGCATCGGCTCGCGTGACGAGGCCCCCGAGCACATGGGGGCCACCCACTTCCTGGAACACCTGCTGTTCAAGGGCACGCCCACGCGGGACGCGATGGAGATCTCGGCCTCCATCGAGGGCATCGGCGGCGAGATCAACGCCTTCACCGCCAAGGAGTACACCTGCTACTACGCGCGGGTCCTCGACGAGGACCTGCCCGTGGCGGTCGACGTGCTCGCCGACGTGGTGACCGGCTCGCTGATCACCGAGGAGGACGTCGAGTCCGAGCGCGGGGTGATCCTGGAAGAGATCGCCATGCACGACGACGACCCGTCCGACGTGGTGCACGAGCAGTTCGCCGCCGCGCTCTACGGCGACTCGCCGATCGGCCGGCCCATCCTGGGCACGGTCGAGTCGATCAACGCCCTGGGCCGCGAGCGCATCGCCGAGTACTACCACCGGTACTACCGGCCGCGTACGACGGTGGTGTCGGTGGCGGGGAACGTGCGGCACGAGGAGGTCGTCGAGCTGGTCGCCCGCGCGTACGAGCGGGCGGGCGCGCTGGAGGGCCCCTACGAGTTCGCCCCGCCGCGCACCAGCGGGCCGGGCGCCGAGACCCGTTCCGGGGTCAGGGTGCTGGATCGGCCGACCGAGCAGGCCAACCTGGTGCTCGGCACGACCGGCATGTCCCGCACCGACGACCGCAGGTTCGCGCTCGGCGTGCTCAACGCCGCGCTGGGCGGCGGCATGTCCTCCCGGCTCTTCCAGGAGATCAGGGAGAAGCGCGGGCTGGCCTACTCCGCCTACAGCTACACCTCGGCCTACGCCGACACCGGGCAGTTCGGCATCTACGTGGGCTGCCTGCCCTCGAAGATCGACGACGTGCTCAAGATCTGCCGGGACGAGGTCTCCCGGGTGGTGGCCGAAGGGATCACCGCCGACGAGATCATGCGCGGCAAGGGGCAGATGCGCGGCGGGCTCGTGCTCGGGCTGGAGGACACCGGGTCGCGCATGTCGCGGATCGGGAAGAACGAGCTGGTCTACGACGAGCTGATGTCGGTCGACGAGGTGCTGGCGCGCATCGAGGCGGTCACCCCTGACGAGATCGCGGAGGTCGCCCGTGACGTCCTGAACCGGCCGCTCACGCTGGCCGTCATCGGGCCGTACGGGGACAAGGACTTCTCGGAGGCCATCGCCTGACGCCGGGTCCGCCCCGGCCGGGGTCGTTTCGAAGGGGGAGAGCGGGATTCCGCTCTCCCCCTTCCCGCTTCCGGGGGGTGCTTGGGAGGGGGTGGCGGGCGTAATAGGGTTGGGGGCGTGATCAGGGTTGGTGTTCTGGGCGCGCGTGGTCGCGTGGGCGTCGAGGTGTGCAAGGCGGTCGAGGCGGCGGACGACCTGGAGCTGGTCGCCGCGCTCGACAAGGACGATCCCGTCGAGGGGCTCGAAGGCGCCGAGGTGGTGGTCGACTTCACCCATCCCGACGTCGTCATGGGCAACCTGGAATGGGCCATCGCCCACGGCGTGCACCCGGTGGTGGGCACCACGGGCTTCGACGCCGGCCGGCTGGAGACCGTGCGCGGGTGGCTGGAGCGTTCGCCGGGCGTCAACTGCCTGATCGCCCCCAACTTCGGCATCGCGGCCGTGCTCATGATGCACTTCGCGCAGCAGGCGGCCCGCCACTTCGAGTCCGTCGAGATCATCGAGCTGCACCACCCGAACAAGGCCGACGCCCCTTCGGGCACCGCCCGGCGTACCGCCGAGCTGGTGGCCGAGGCGCGCGGCAAGGCCGGGCTCGGCGGGATGCCCGACGCCACCAGCACCGCCCTCGACGGCGCCCGCGGCGCCGACGTCGGCGGGGTGCGCGTGCACGCGGTGCGCCTGTCCGGGCTGATCGCCCACCAGGAGGTGCTGCTCGGCGGCGACGGCGAGATCCTCACCATCCGGCACGACACGATGAGCAGGTCGGCGTTCACGCCGGGCGTGCTGCTGGGCGTGCGCCGGGTGCGCGAGCTGCCCGGCCTCACCGTGGGCCTGGAGCCCCTGCTCGACCTGTGACCGCTGCACGACGTGCCCATGACCGCATGTGACTGGGGTCATGGGCACGTCGTGAGGAGAGGGTCCCGGCTCCGCACAGCCGGGCCTACGATCATCAACACTAATACCAGCGGCGTGGTCCGCCCGAAACATGAGACCGTGTCGTCATGGTGCGATGGGCCGACCCCGGCGAGCTGGCCGGGCTGATCTCCGTGGAACTGGCCGCCGACAAGCTGTTCGAGCAGGCCGGCATAGTCTTCCCGCCGGGCACGACCATGGTCGAGGACGTGACGGACGCGACCTCGGTGCTGGTCGAGGGCGACCCGCCGGCCGGGTTCGCGATCGTCGGCCGGGTCGACGGCAACCTGCACCTCGACCAGCTCGCGGTGCACCCCGACCACATGCGGCAGGGCATCGGCGGGCGGCTGGTGGAGGCGGTGGCCGACCACGCGCGGGCGGTCGGGGCGCCGGCGGTCACGCTGACGACGTTCCGCGACGTGCCCTGGAACGCCCCCTGGTACGAGCGGCACGGCTTCGCGGTGCTGCCCGAGGCCGAGTGGGGGCCGGAGCTGCGCGCGCTGGTGGAACACGAGCGCGAGCTGGGCATCGAGGTGGCGCCGCGGGTCGTGATGCGCCGATAGCCTGGGCGGGTGAGCCGGTTTCGTGATGAGTTGTGGCAGGTCGTCGGCGGTGTGTACGACCAGATCCTGGCCCACCCGTTCCTGTCGGGGCTGACCGACGGATCCCTGCCGCGGGAGGCGTTCCGGCACTACGTGGTGCAGGAGGCGCACTTCCTGCCCGACTACGCCAGGGCGCTGGCGGCGTGCGCGGCGCGGTCGCCGGAGCCGTCCGGCGTGCAGCGTTTCGCCCGCGACGCCGCCATGACCGTCGAGGTGGAGCACAGCCTGGTGGTGGAGCTGCTGGCCGCGTTCGGGCTGGACGAGGCCGACGCGCGCAGGACGCCCGCCGGGCCCACGACGGTCGGGTACACGTCGTACCTGGTGCGCACGTGCTCGCTGGGCACGTTCCCGGAGGCGCTGGGCGCGATCGTGCCCTGCTACTGGATCTACGCCAGGGTCGGCGAGACCCTGCTCGGCCGTTCCTCGCCCGACCCGCTGTACGCCTGGTGGATCGACACCTACGGCGGCGAGGGCTACCAGGAGACCGTGGCCGGGGTGCTCGACCTGCTCGACGGGCTGGCGCCGGCCGGCGAGGAGCGGCTGCGGCTGCTCGACCGCGCGCTCACCACGGCCCGCTACGAGTGGATGTTCTGGGACGCGGCCTGGCGCCGGGAAGGCTGGCCATGCGGCTGAGGGACCTCCTCCAGGCCGGCCAGCTCGCCCTGAAGGTGCTGACCGGGCACGACCTGCTCGACCGGCGGGTCCGCGGCGTCGCCACGACCGACCTGCCCGACCCGGCCATGTTCGTCAAGGCGGGCGAGCTGGTGCTCACCGAGCTGACCTGGCACACCGGCCCGGCCTCCTCGCGCGACTTCGTCGCCAGGCTCGGGGACGTGGCGGCGCTGGTGGCCGGCACCGCGCTCAAGGTGCCGCCGGCCGACCTGATCGACGCCTGCGCCGAGGCCGGGCTGCCGCTGCTCACCCTGCCGGTGGACGTGCCGTTCAGCCAGGTCACCGAGCACGTGCTGCGGGCCCTGATCGCCGAGCTGGGCACGCCGCCGCGGCCCGCGTACGCCGCCCGCAGGCGGCTGGCCAGCACCCTGGTCGACGGCGGCAGCCTCACCAAGCTGGTCACGGCGGTGGCGGGCGAACTGGACGTGCCCTGCTGGGTGCTCTCGCCCACGGGCCGGGTGGTCGTCGGCTCCCAGCCGCTGGAGGCCGCGGCCCGGCTGCGGCTGGCGCACACGTTCCTGACCGCGCGTTTCCTGCCGGGGATGGCGACGCAGGAGGACGGCACGGCGCTGTCGGTGTTCCCGGTCAGCAAGGGGGCGCCGCACCGCATCGCCAACTGGTTCCTGGCGTACGCGGGGGAGCAGGTGCAGGGCGAGAACGAGGACCTGATCGTCGAGCTGGCCGCGCTGGTGGCGCTGGAGCGCTCGCGGCTGGAGGCGGCCCAGCGCATCGAGCGGCGGGTGCTCGACCAGCTCCTGACGCTGCTGGAGTCGGGCGACGCGGCGCTGCCCGGCGTGGTCTCGCGGCTGCACACGCTGCACGTGGAGACCGAGCACGGCCTGCTGGCCGTCGCCCTGTCGGCGCGGCTCGACGGCGGCGGCGACGAGGTCGCCGTGCCCGTCCTGGACGAGCTGCTGCGGCCGCTGGCGCCCGGCATCGTCACCGCCACCGGCCCCGCCGAGGCGGTCGCGCTCGTCCCGCTGGCGGGCAACACGGCCGACGAGCTGACGGCCCACGTGCTCAGGGGCGCGCGGACGCTGGAGGCGGGGCTCGGCCAGGGCCGCATCACGCTCGGGGTGAGCAGCGTGACGACCGGCCCGGCGGCGCTGAGCAGCCTGATCGAGGAGGCCAGGCACGCGCTCACGCTGGCCGGGCTGAGCGGCGACCGGGTCAGCGTGATCACCGGCGACGACGTCAGCTCCCACCGCACGCTGCTGGCCGCCATCCCGGGGGAGTTGCGGCGGGCGTTCCGGTCGCGGCTGCTGGGGCGGCTGGAGTCGTACGACGCGGCCAACCAGACGGACCTGCTGGAGACGTTGCAGGCGTACCTGGAGGAGTCGGGCTCGTGGGCGGCCACGGCCGAGCGCCTGCACGTGCACGTCAACACGCTGCGCTACCGGCTGCGCCGGATCGAGGAGCTGACCGGCAGGTCGCTCAACTCCTGGGACGAGCGGGTCGACTTCATGCTGGCGCTCAGGATGCGCTGAGCCGCGCCCGCACCTCCTCCACGCCGGGGTTGACCAGGGCGGAGCCGTCGGGGAAGACGACCGTGGGGATGAGCCAGGAGCCGCCGTTGAGCTCGGCGATGTGGTCGACGGCGCCGGGGGTCTCGTCCACGTCGATCTCGGTGTACGGGATGCCGGCGCGGGAGAGCTGCGCTTTCAGCCGGTGGCAGTGACCGCACCAGGGAGCGCTGTACACGGTGATCATGTATTCCCGATTCGTTAGGTGGGTTTGACTGGTGGCGCAGGCGCCGAATACTCTCATGTGCCAACTGGAGTTTACCGGTAGACACTGCAGCTAGGCGGGTTGACCGGTCGTGTGAAAGTAGGGTCCCCCCGTGACCGATCTGCCTGTCTCCCGGCGTTCTGTCCTACGGTCCGCCGCCTTCGCGGGGGCGCTCGCCGTGCTGCCCGGCCTGCTGTCGGCGTGCGGGCCGGCCGAGCAGGAGGCGGGGACGGCCGCCAAGAAGAGCCTCGACGTCCTGCGCGTCGCGCTGCCCTCCTCCATCGGGTCGCTGGACGCGGCCAAGGAGGCGGGCATCATGAACTACGTCGTCGCCCTCCTCGTGCAGGAGTCCCTGGTCGGCGTCGGCCCGGACGGCAGCCTCCAGCCGTCCCTGGCCGAGTCCTGGGCCAGGAAGGACGCCACCACCTACGTCTACAAGCTGCGTCCCGGCGTGACCTTCTCCGACGGCAGCCCGCTCACCGCCGCCGACGTGGTCGCCAGCCTGAACCTGCACGCCAAGAAGGGCTCGACCACCGCCTTCGCCTACGCCTACGCCAACGTGGACACGATCGAGGCCACCGGCGACGCCGAGGTGACGATCACGCTCAAGAGCCCCGACGCGGCGTTCGCGTGGGTGCCCACGCCCGGCACACTGCTGGTGACCAGCGCGAAGTTCATCGAGGCCACCGGCGAGCGCATCGGCACGCCGGAGGGCAAGCTGCTGGGGACGGGGCCGTACAAGGTGGCCGAGTTCGCCCCCGACTCGCACGTCACGCTGGAGCGCAACGACGCCTACCGGGGCGGCAGGCCGGCCTTCCGGCAGATCAGGATCGACTTCATCCCCGAGGAGTCCACGCGGCTGCTGGCCATGCGCGGCGACAACGTGGACGTCGCGCTCAACGTGCCCGCCGAGCAGATCGACCAGTGGAAGGCGGTGCCCGGCGCGCAGGTGCTGACCGCCGCCGACCGTTCGCTGGTCACGCTGGCCTTCAACACGGCCAAGAAGCCCTGGGACGACGTGCACGTGCGCAGGGCCGTCGCCCACGCCGTGGACCGGGACGGCATCGTCAAAAGCGTGCTGCGCGGCCACGGCAAGGTCGCCACCGCCATCCCCGACCCGGCCCAGTGGGGCGGCGTGCTGGACGAGGCCGGGGTCGCCGCCCTGTACGCGTCCATCCCCCAGTACGGCTTCGACCTGGCCCAGGCCAAGGCCGAGCTGGCGAAGTCGGCCACGCCGCAGGGGTTCGCCGACACGCTCACCTACCCGAGCAGCGGCCCGCAGCTCGGGCGGGCGGCGCTCACCCTGGCCGAGAACCTCAAGACCATCGGCATCACGCTGGAGGTCAAGGAGGTGCCGCTCGAACAGTGGATCGCCGACCTCGGCAAGCACGGCTCCGGCGTCTACCTCGGCTGGTACTTCGCCACCACCGGCGACCCCGCCGAGTACGTCCAGCAGCTCCTGCACGGCGGCGCCACCGGCCAGAACGGCACCAACATCGCCGAGTACGACAACGCCGAGGTGACCGGCCTGCTGGACAAGGCCAAGGCGGGCACCGACGACGCCGCCCGGGGCAAGCTGCTCGGCCAGGCGCTGGTCAGGGCGGCGGCGGACGTGCCGTACCAGCCGCTGTGGTGGGGCGAGGCGGCCACCGCGTTCGGCAGGGCGGTCGCCGCCGAGGGCTTCGGGCCCTACTTCTTCGTCGGCCCGTGGGCGACGAAGGTGGCCGCACGCTGATGACCGACCCCATTCAGGTGCACCAGGCGCTGGCCGGGATGCGCTATCCCGAGTCGGTGTCGCTGCATCCCGGCGGCGACCGCGTCGCCTGCGTGATCGACGGCGTCGCGCACGTCGTCGGGCTCGACGGCGCCATGGAGGCCGCGGGCGAGTGCCACGGCCCGGTCCGCTGGCTGCCCGACGGGCGGCTGCTGCGCACGCCGTCGCCGTCCGAGCTGGCCGTCGACGGCTGGCGGGCCCGCGTGGACGGCGAGATCGAGGACCTGATCCCCGGCGAGGACGGCACCGTCCTGGTCCGGCTGGCCGACCCCGGCAGCGAGCGCGACGGCAGCCACCTGGGCCTGCGCGTAGACGACCCGTCCGACCCGTTCGTCCTGACGCCGGGCGGACGGCTGCGCCGCCTGGCCTGGTTCGAGATCGGCGACGACCGTCCCCGCGAGCTCGCGCTGCCCGGCCTGACCGTGTGGGACGCCGACTGGCGCGGCCGCCGCGCCCTGGCCGTGACCTCGGAGGACGAGACGCCCGCCGGGTACTACCGCCCCCGGCTCGACCTGGTCGAAGACGGCGAGGTGCGCACGTTGCACCGCACGTCCTGGCAGCTCGCCCGGCCCCGGCTGGCCCCGGGCGGACGGGCCGCCGTGGTGGTCGAGGGGCTGTCGATCGTCTCGGGCCGCGTCCTGCGGGCCGACCTGGTCACGGGGGAGGTCGCCTACCTGGGCGACCTGGACGACGTCACCGACCTCGGCTGGCTGGACGACGACACCCTGTGGTTCACCGGCTGGTCGGGCACCGGCGTGCACGGCGGGGTGCTCAGCGCCGCCGACGGCCGCGTGCTGAGCCGCTGGACGGCCCGGGGCACGCTGGGCGGCCGCGACGGCCAGCCCTCGCTGTCCGTGGACCGCACCGGCACGGTGGCCGCGGCCTGCTGGGAGAGCCCCGAGCAGCCTCCCGAGGTCGCCGTGGCCGTCCTGCGGGAGGGCGGCTGGCGTCCGGTCACCGCGCTCAACGCCGGGCTGGCCGGGCTGGCGGCACACCAGGAGGAGATCACCTGGACGGGCCGCGACGGCCTGCCGGTCAGCGGCCTGCTGCTCACCACCCCCGGCGCCGGAGAGGGCCCCAGGCCGCTGGTCGTCATGGTGCACGGCGGGCCCACCTGGTTGTGGTCCAGCTCGTTCGCGCCCGCCGAGTCCAACCAGCTCGCCCTGCCGCTGGCGCACGCCGGCGCCGCCGTCCTGCTGCCGAACCCCAGAGGCAGCAGCGGCCGCGGCCAGGACTACGCCCGCGCGGTCATCGGCCAGGTCGGCGCGGCGGACCTGGACGACGTGCTGGCCGGCGTGGACCACCTGGTCGCCGCGGGTGTCGCCGACCCCGGCCGGACCGCGGTCATGGGCCTGAGCTACGGCGGCTACCTGACCGCCTGGGCCGTCACCCGCACGAACCGCTTCCGTGCCGCCGTCGTCATGTCCGGCGTGAGCGACTGGCTGAGCTTCTCCACCGCCAGCAACCTCGCGGGCGGCTTCGACCCGCTCTACCACGACGGCGCCGACCCGGCCACCGGCGAGGGACGCGAACGCCTGGCCGCCCGCTCACCCGTGCACCACGCCGCCCAGGCCGCCAGGGCCGGCACCCCGACCCTGATCCTGCACGGCGAACGCGACCGCACCACCCCTCCCGGCCAGGCGGAACAGCTCTATCGTGCCTGGTCGGCGGCGGGCCTGAGCACTCAGCTCGTCCTCTACCCTCGGGAGGGTCACGAGCTGGTCGAGCCCGCCCACCGCAGGGACGCGGCGGAGCGCGTGATCGGCTGGCTGACCGGGGGCGGGGTGTTGTGATGGGCTGGGCCGGGTTCCTGCTGCGCAGGTCCGCGGGCACCGCGGCCGTCGTGCTGCTGCTGTCGGCCGGCGTGTTCGGCCTGCTCTACCTGGCCCCGGGCGACATCCAGCAGACCCTGCTCGGCACCCGCCCGGCCACCGCCGACACGATCGCCGCCCTGCGGGGCCGCTACCACCTCGACGACCCCGTCGCCGTCCAGTACCTGCGCTGGCTCGGCGGCGTGCTCGGCGGCGACCTCGGCACCTCCATCAGGACCGGCCAGCCGGTCGCCGCGATGCTCGGCGAACGCCTGCCGCGCACGCTCGTCCTGACCGGCTACGGCACGCTCCTGGCCGCGCTGGCGGGCCTGCCGCTCGGCGTGCTGGGCGCGCTGCGCAAGGGCCGGGCGAGCGACCAGCTGGTGGTGACCGCCGGGGTGGTGGGGCTGAGCGCGCCGCCGTTCGCGGTCGGCCTGCTGCTGCTCGTGGTGTTCGCGCTCGGGCTCGGCTGGTTCCCCGTCTACGGCACGGGGGAGGGGCTCGCGAGCGAGTTGTGGCACCTGACGCTGCCCGCCGTCGCGCTGGCGGCCGGGGCGGCCGGGATGCTGCTGCGCTTCAGCAGGGCCGCGCTCGTCCGCGAGCTCGACCAGGACTACGTGGTCTTCGCCCGCGCCCGCGGCCTGAGCGCGCCCGTCGTGCTCGGCTACGCCATGCGCAACTCGCTGGTGCCCGTCCTGACCGCGGCCGGGCTCGTCGTCACCGGCATGCTGGCCGGGACCGTGCTGGTGGAGGTCACGTTCGCGCTGCCGGGGCTCGGGTCGCTGCTGGTCGACTCGGTCACCTTCAAGGACGTGCCGGTGGTGCAGGCGCTCGCGCTGCTGCTCACCCTGCTGATCGCCGCCGTCAACCTGCTGGTGGACGTCGCCTACTCGGTGGCCGACCCGCGCGTGCGGCTCGGCGGGGGCGCGTCGTGACCGCGGCGGCCCGTACGCGCGGGCGTGCCGTGATCCGCCGGTTCCCGATCGCCGTGCCGCTGGCGCTGGCCGTGCTCGTGGTCGTCGTGGCCGCCGCCGCGTTCGCGCCCTGGCTGGTCCCCGGCGCCACCGCGCAGGACCTGATGACCGGCATCTCCATGCCCGGCCCCGGCCACCCGCTGGGCACCGACGACCTGGGCCGCGACGTGCTGAGCCTGCTCGTCGCGGGGGCCCGCACCGCCGTGCCGGGGGCGTTCGCCGTGGCCGCCGGGTCCATGCTGATCGGCAACCTGCTCGGCCTGGCCGCCGGGTACTTCGGCGGCTGGACCGACACCCTGGTCATGCGCTGGGCCGACCTGATGTTCTCGCTGCCCGCGCTGCTGGTCGCGATCGTCGTGGCGGGCGTGCTCGGCGGCGGTTACGGCCTGGCCGTCGCCGTGCTGGTGGTGCTGTTCGCGCCCACCGACACGCGCGTGGTGCGCGGCGCCGTCCTGGAGCAGCGGCACCGGCCCTACGTCGAGGCGGCCCTGCTCAAGAACCTGTCGTCCTGGCGGATCATGACCCGGCACATCTGGCCGAACATCGTCCCGGTCAGCCTGGCCTCTGCCTTCCTGAACTTCGCCTTCGCCCTGGTCTCGCTGTCGTCGTTGTCGTTCCTCGGCCTGGGCGTGCCGGCCGGATCGCCCGACTGGGGCCGCACGCTGGCCGACAACCGCACCCAGCTGCTGGCCAACCCGTGGGCGGTCATCGCGCCCGGCCTGGCCGTGATCGTCACCGCCGCCGCGCTCAACCTGGTGGGCGACTGGCTGCACGAACGTTTCGAGCGGAGGGCCCGGTGACCATGCTGCGGGTGGCCGACCTGACCGTACGGCAGCCGGACACCGGCCGTACGCTGCTGTCGCAGGTGTCCTTCGAGGTCGCCGCCGGCGAGTCGGTGGCGATCGTGGGCGAGTCCGGCTCGGGCAAGTCGCTGACCGTCCGCGCGCTGCTCGGGCTGCTGCCCGCCGGGCTGGAGTCCACCGGCCTGGTCGAGATCGACGGACGGCGGGTCGACGACGACCCCAGGGCCAGGCGGCGCCAGCGCGGCGGCACGGTCTCGCTGCTCATGCAGGACCCGTTCACGCTGCTCAACCCCCTGCGCAGGGCCGGCAGGCAGATCGCCGACGGCCTGCCGGACGGCGCCGACGCCGAGACCGAGGTGCCGCGGCTGCTGGCCGAGGTGGGCCTGCCGGGCGAGGTGGCGGGCCGCTACCCGTTCCAGCTCTCCGGCGGCATGCGCCAGCGGGTGGGCCTGGCCTGCGCGCTGGCCGCCGCGCCGCGGATCCTGCTGGCCGACGAGCCGACCACCGCCCTCGACGCCACCACGCAGCGCGAGGTCCTCGCCCTCATCCGCCGCATCCAGCGCGAACGCGACATGACGTTCCTGCTCATCACCCACGACCTGCGGCTGGCGTTCTCGATGTGCGACCGGGTCGTGGTCATGTACGCGGGCCGGGTCATGGAGGTCGGGCGCGCCGCCGAGCTGCGCAAGGAACAGCGGCATCCGTACACGCGGGCGCTGCTGGCCGCCGAGCCGCCCGCCGACCGGCGGCTGCCGGTCATCCCGTCCGTGCCGGGCTCGGTGCCGGCCCACGACGCGGTGGCCGGGCGCTGCGGGTTCGCCGACCGGTGCGCGCACGCGGGGGAGGAGTGCCGGGCGGGCGTCCCCGCCCTGGTGCCGGTGCCGGGCGCGCAGGTCCGCCTGTCGGCCTGCCTACGGGCCGCCGCGCTGCCCGCGGCGCCGCCGCCCCCGCCGGGCGTGCCGTCGCCGCCGCGGACCTCCGCCGCGCCGCTGCTGGCGGTGACGGGCCTGCGGAAGACGTACGCGGGCGGGTCGCGGCCGGCCCTGGCCGGGGTGGACCTGACCGTGGCGCCGGGCGAGGTCGTGGCCGTCGTCGGCGAGTCGGGGTCGGGCAAGACCACGCTGGCCCGCTGCGTCACCGGCCTGGAACGCCCCGACGCGGGCGTCGTCACCCTCGACGGGCTCGACTGCTCCGACCCCGCCCGCATGTCCCGCCAGGCGGTGCGCCAGGCCCGCCGGATGGCGCAGATGATCTTCCAGGACCCGTACTCGACGCTCAACCCGGCGCGTACCGTCGGCGCGACGCTCAAGGAGGCGCTCGCCGCCGACGGACGCCCCACGGACGTCGCCGCGCTGCTGCGCCTGGTCGGCCTCGACCCCGCACTCGCCCGCAAGCGCCCGGCCGGCCTGTCGGGCGGCGAGCGGCAGCGCGTGGCCATCGCGCGGGCCGTGGCCGGCGAGCCCCGCCTGCTGGTCTGCGACGAGCCCGTCTCCGCCCTCGACGTCTCCGTGCAGGCGCAGGTGCTCACCCTGCTCGCCGGGCTCAAGGAACGCCTGGGCATGGGCCTGCTGTTCATCACCCATGACCTGGCCGTCGTCCGCCAGCTCGCCGACCGCCTGTACGTGCTGCGGGCCGGCGAATGCGTCGAGACCGGCGACGTGGACCGCGTGCTGGACGCCCCCGCCCACCCCTACACCCGCGAACTGCTGGCCAGCGTGCCCGACGGAAGCAGCCGCTGGCCCGGCTAGTCGTAGGAGATCAGCGTGAGCATCCGGCAGCCGCGCTCGCCGGTGGAGTAGACGTGGTCGACCTCGGCCCCGAACCGCACCGCGTCGCCCTCGCCCAGCCGCACCGACCACGTGTCGCTCTCGACCGTCACCTCGCCGGACACCACGTAGGCGTGCTCCACGGACCCCTCGCCGTGGGCGCTCCTGGCGCTGCGCGTCAGCGGCGGCAGCTCGCCCTCGGCCAGCTCGAACCGGCGCCGGTCGGCTGCGGCGAACAGGCCGCGCACGGTCGTGTCGCCCACCGCCACCGGCCGGCCCTCGCTCCTGCGCAGCACCTCGGGCTCGGCGAGCCGGGTACGGGTCAGCTCGGCGAAGGTGAGCTCCAGCGCCCCAGCCAGCCGGGTCAGCACCTCGATCGTCGGATTGGCCACGCCGCGCTCGATCTGCGAGATCAGCGCCTTGCTCACCCCGGTCAGCTCGGCCAGCTCGCGGACGCTGAACCCCCGGGCCAGCCGCGTGCGCCGCAGGTTGCCCGCCAGCGCGCCGCGCACCCCGGCGGCCTGCCCGTTGGTGACCGCGAGTTCCTGCCGCACGTGGTGAGTCCTTCCTGTCCCGGCGTCCACCCCCATCATGCCCTGCGCGTCAGGCCGCGTCGTCCGGCGAGCTCGTCCAGGAAGCCGGAGACCGCGGCGACGAACGCGCCCGGGTCGTCCACCCACGGGAAGTGCCCGGCGCCGGGCAGCGTCACCAGCGTGGCGTCGCGGAACAGGGCGGCGAAGGGCCGCGCGTAGAGGCGGCAGGGGTGGACGTCCAGGTCGCCGGTCAGCAGCAGCGCGGACGCGTCGAGCGCGGCCAGCCCGGCCCTGACCTCCTCGGGCGTCACGGGGGACGGCGCGTAGAAGCCGTCCGCCGCGGCCTCGCCGCACTCCTCCTCGGCACGGGCGGAATGGGCCGCGGCGCGCTCGGTCCAGGGGCCGTAGAAGAACCGGTGGCGCTCCAGGCCCTCGTCCGCCAGGAACTCCGCCAGGGCGGCGGCGTACCACGGCTCGTGCGCGCGCAGCTCCAGACCGGCCTGCCAGTCCTCCTCCGTCGGGACGAGGCCGACGGCGACCGGCGAGGGCGCGACCAGGCACAGCGACCTCAGGCGGGCCGGATGCAGCCCGGCGTACCGGACGGCCACGTTCGCGCCCGCCGAGTGCGCCAGCAGGTCCATGCGGTCCAGCCCCAGGTGCTCACGCAGCGCCTCGACGTCCTCGGCCAGCCGGTCCCACCGGTACGTCCCGGGGTCGGCCGGGATGGCGGAGTCGCCGGTGCCCCGGCCGTCCAGCCGGATCAGCCGCCGGGGCAGGCCGCCGAGGTCGCCCAGGTAGACGGAGGCGCGTCCCGGGCCGCCGGGCACGCACACCAGCGGCTCGCCCGTCCCGTACGCGTGGTAGGCCAGCTCGGTCCCGTCGTGGGCGAGAAAGGAGGGCATGGGGCGATTATGCCGGGTACCCCTGGTCGTCGGACGGCGGATCCTCGAACCGCGGACGCTGCGGCGGGCCGCCGCTCACCGACCGGACGATCGTCGCCGCGACGTGGTGCACCTTGAGATTGCGGTCCTGGGAGACGTTGCGCAGCAGCTCGAACGCCCGGTCCGCGGTGCAGTGACGCTGCGCCATGACGATCCCGATCGCCTGGTCGATGACCGGACGGGTGCCGAGCGCCTCCTTCAGCTGCGCCGACACCTCCCGCGTACGGGCCGCGCCGATCGCCACGTCGAACAGCACGCCGATCGTCGCGGCGCTCACCTGCGCGGCGACGTGCGTCGGCGCGGCGAAGCCGCCCGCACCCGCCGAGTAGAGGTTGAGCGTGCCCAGCAGCCGTCCCTGGGAGGTCAGCGGCTCGGCATGCAGGCTGAGGATGCCGTGCGGCTGCGGGCAGAAGGAGCCCCAGCGGGCGTCGCCGGCCGCCAGACCGGCCGCCGTGACCGCGCGCCCCGCCTCGATCGCGTCGAAGCTCGGCCCCCGCCCGGCCGCCGACTGCATGCCGTCGAGCATCCCGGCGCGGGCGTGCGCGCACGCCGCCGAACGGATGCTGCGTTCGGTGCACAACGTCACGCTGACCAGCGGAGAGTCGGGCATCGCACGGGCGGCGATGACGACGCTCCGCGCCAGTGCCCGTTCGAACTCGTCGATTCCGGCCGGAACAGCGGTCCTGTTCAACAAATCCCTCGCGCTCGGCTGCGGCTCACGCCTGCGACCAGACAGCCTGCCCCTCCAGCGGGGTTCTAAGCGGGCCCCGCCGGAGGTTTTCCCGGGACCCCTCAGGCGAGGTAGGCGTCGACCTCGGCCAGGTAGGCGTCCTTCAGGTGGCGCGGCAGCCAGGTGATCTCGAACGCGTTGCGCTCCAGCCGGGCCAGCTCCTCCCGGGTGAGCTGCAGCTCCTCCTGCAGCGCCACCAGGTTCTCGCCCACGTACCCGTTGAAGTACGCCGGGTCGTCGGAGTTGATCGTCACCCGCACGCCGAGCTCCATGAGCTTGCGGATGCCCTCGGCCTTCATGGAGTCGGTGACGTACCCGTTGGAGATCGGGCAGCAGGTCAGGCCGATGCCGCGGGCCAGCACCAGGTCCACCAGCCGCTGGTCCTCCAGGATGTTGACGCCGTGGTCGATCCGGTCGACGCCGATGTCCTCGATCGCCTGCCGGATGTGCTCGATCGAGTTGTCCTGGTCGACGTCGCAGTGCATGGTCAGCAGGTAGCCCTCCTGGCGGGCCCGCTCGTACACGGCGGCGAACTTGGCCGGCGGGTTGCCCTTCTCGTCGGAGTCCAGGCCGATGCCGACGATCCACTCCTTGTACGGCAGCGACTCCAGCAGCGTCGCCATCGCGTACTCGGCCTGGAAGTCGCGCAGGAAGCACATGATGAGCTGGGCCCGCACGCCGAGCTGCCGGTCGGCGTCGATCAGCGCCCGCCGCAGCCCGCGGATCACCACGTCGAACGGCACCCCGCGCGAGGTGTGCGCCTGCGGGTCGAAGAAGATCTCGGCGTAGCGCACGTTCTGCTCGGCGGCCTTGCGCAGGTAGGCCATGGCCAGGTCGTAGAAGTCGGGCTCGGTGCGCAGCACCTGCATGCCCTCGTAGTAGACCGTGAGGAAGGAGGGGAGGTCGTCGAAGGAGTAGGCGGCCCGCATCTCCTCGACCGACGTGTAGGGCAGCGCGATGCCGTTGCGCCGGGCCAGGTCGAACTTGAGCTCCGGCTCCAGCGTGCCCTCGATGTGCAGGTGCAGCTCGCACTTGGGGAGACCGGCGATGAAGTCCTTCATGATCAAACCTCCGTGAGGATGGGGTCGACGACCTCGAGCCGTACGCAGTCGACCAGCCCGAGGTCGGTGACGGCGTAGTCGGGGATCGCGGTGATCGACAGGAAGAACAGGTACATCAGCGGCGCCGGCAGCGTGCAGCCCAGCTCGCGGGCCAGGTCGTCGAGCCGCTCCTCCAGCACCGCCATCTCGGCGGCCGGCAGGTCGGAGACGATGCCGCCGACCGGCAGCGGCAGCAGCGCCCGCACCTCGCCGTCCACCACCACGGCCTGGCCGCCGCCCTGCTCGGCGACGGTGTTGACGGCCAGCGCCATGTCCTCGCGGGAGGCGCCGACGCAGATGATGTTGTTGTCGTCGGGGGCCGCGCTGGTGGCGATCGCGCCGGCCCGCAGGCCCATGCCGCTGACCATGGCGACCGGCTTGTTGCCGGTCTTGCCGTAGCGCTCGACGACCGTGACGAGCAGCGCGTCCTGCTCCACGGACGGCTCCACGACGCCGCCGGTCACCGGCAGGGTCACGTCGCGCCTCCTGCGGACGAAGACCTGCTCGGTGAAGCCGAGGGTCAGCACGGTCGCCTGCTCGCCCTCGGCACGCAGCACCAGGTCGTCCGCGGTGACCGGGGCGATCGGGAACGGCCGGACCGGGCCGCGCTCGGGGGCGGGCGTCGGCGTGACCATCCGGCCGTCGCGGGCGGCGGGCACGCCGTTCGCGATCACCTCGCGGACCCGGAAGTCGGTCAGCGAGTCGACGATCAGCACGTCCGCGAACCGGCCGGGGGACAGGCTGCCCACCAGGTGGTCGATGCGGTACATCTCCGCGCAGTTCACCGTGGCCATCTGGATCGCCGTCACCGGGTCGACCCCCGCCGCGACCGCCATCCGGACGAGCTTGTCCATGTGGCCGCCCGCCAGCACGTCGGCGGCGTGCACGTCGTCGGTGCAGAACGCCAGCCTGCGGGACCCGGCCAGGGCCACGGCCTTGATGTTCTCGTCGAGGAAGTGGGCGACGGAGGACTCGCGGATGATGCCGTACATGCCGCGGCGCAGCTTCTCCAGCATCTCCTCGTGCGAGTAGGACTCGTGGTCGAGCCGCACCCCGGCCGCCGCCAGACCGCTGATCCGGCGCGGGTCGGACAGCGGCGCGCAGCCGAACACCGGCAGCCGCCGCTCCCGAGCCAGGTCGAGGGCCTCCATGACGGCAGGATCGGAGTGTTCCACCATCTCCTGGACGGTCTCCCAGATCCCCACACATTCCGGCCATTCGTGGGCGATCCTGTGCTCAGCCGGACCGAACGGATGCCCGACGGTCGACTCCGGCACGGTGTAGGGCGCCTTGGCGGGTGCACCCCACCAGATTCGCATGCCGGTCGCCGCCGACTCGTCCAGGAAACGCCGGACGCCCGGCAGGCCCTCGGCCACGAGGATCTGGTCCAGCCCCGACACCACGCTCGTCGTGCCGAACGGCACCACCAGGTCGGCGAAGCTGGTGACCGACAGCTTGCTGCACTCGATGTGCAGGTGGCCGTCGATCAGGCCGGGGACCAGGTAGCCGCCGCGGGCGTCGATCACCTCGGTGTCCGGGCCCCGCTCCAGCGCCGGCTCGACGGCGGCGATCCGGCCGCCCACGATGCCGATCTCGGCCGGGTAGAGCTCGCCGGTCAGCACGTTGACGAGCGTGCCGTTCGCGATGATCGTGTCCGCGGGCCGCCGCCCGTACGCCACGTCCAGCAGGTCGCGGTCCATCATGCCTCCACAGTCCGTACGGCGGGCCGCGGGACGAGCAGCGCATAGGCCGCGCCCGCCACCAGGAAGCCCGCGAAGATGCTGAAGTCGCTGCCGCCCGTCGCCTGCGACAGCGGCCCGACGAAGACGGCCGAGTTGATCCACAGGGCCGCCGCCACCATGCCCAGGACCTGCGCGATGATCGCCGGCCACCGGACCTGGCCGGGCGCCTGCTCGTCGAACAGCGCCTCGGCGTCGTAGCGTCCCCTCCTGCGCAGCCAGTCGGTGATGTAGACCCCGGCCCAGGGCGCCAGCCAGATGATCAGCAGCGCGAGGAAGTTGTTGAGCATGGTGTTGAAGCTGTTCGAGGTGACCGCCACGAACGTGATGATCACGCAGAGCACGAGGTCGCCGACGACCGCCACCCAGCGCTTGACCTTGATCCCGGCCGCCTGCAGGTTCAGCCCCGAGGAGTACAGGTCGGTGGTGTTGACCGCGAACAACGACACGATCGCCAGCAGCAGGTACGGCACCACGAACCACTGCGGCAGCGCGCCCGGCA
Source organism: Nonomuraea sp. NPDC049646 (assembly GCF_044465525.1). Taxonomy (NCBI): domain Bacteria; kingdom Bacillati; phylum Actinomycetota; class Actinomycetes; order Streptosporangiales; family Streptosporangiaceae; genus Nonomuraea; species Nonomuraea sp. NPDC049646. Next base: position 155,691 of record NZ_JBITLU010000004.1, read on the forward strand.
GCCCCGAGATCGGGTCGGTGTTGTCCTTGACGACGGTCGCCACGGCCGCCCCCAGCGTCATCAGCAGCACATACGGGACGAACCCGCCCAGGGCCGCGTACCCGAAGACCGCCTTCCTGGAGGAGTTCGCCGGCAGGTAGCGGGAGTAGTCGCCGCCCAGCGGCCCCCACGACAGCCCGCCCGCCGACATGATCATCGCGATCGCCATCGTGAACGTGGCGAAGTCCGCCGACCCGCCGCCGCCCCCGAGCTCCACCTTGGGCGCGATCAGGATCGCCATCAGGCCGAACAGCACCACGAACACCCAGGTGAAGTACTTCTGCGCCTTCATCACCGCGGCGTGCCCGATCAGCGGCAGCACGAGCTGGATCGCCGCCGCCACCAGGATGACCACGACCTTGAGCCCGAGCCCCTGGTCGCTCACCCCCGCCTGCTCCAGCAGCGACAGCGCCGCGAACGTGATGAGCACCATGCCGCCGGCCTCGAAGCCCACCATGTTGAGCCAGCCGAAGAAGCTGAGCACGCGGGCGCCCTTGGGGCCGTAGGCGGCCCTGGAGACCGCCATGGTGGAGGTGCCGGTGGCCGGGCCCTGCAGGCTGGTCAGGCCGACCAGCGGGAACGACAGCAGGTTGCCGATGACGATCGCGATGACCGCCTGCGTGAAGCTGAGCTGGAACGCCGCCACGATCGTGATGCCGTAGACGAGGGTGAAGATGCCCATCGTCGTCCCGGACCAGAGGAAAAGCAGGTCACGCGGGCGGCCGTACCGTTCGCCGGCCGAGACCAGTTCGATCCCGCGTTGTTCCATGGCCCCTCCTGAGGGTCGCTGGGTGTGTGCGCACACAGTGAACCGTAGGGGGGTGACCTGGTTATTTATCCGGACATACGAGCGTGCTGGGAGCCAGTTGTGCCCTGGCTACAAAGTGATCGCCAAGCCGGCCGCCGTACTGGCTCTCTACAGCGTGATCGCCGCGCCGGCCGCCGTGACCGGGTGTCTACAGCGTGACCGGGTGTCTACAGCGTGATCGCCGCGCCGGCGGCCGTGACCGGGTGTCTACAGCGTGATGGCCAAGCCGACCGCGAACAGCAGGCCGTACGCCATCTGCAGTTTGCCCGTCTGCTGCAGGACCGCGATCAGCGCCGGCCCGACGGCCTTGCCCAGCACGGTCCTGATCGGCGTGACCGCGAGCGGCGCGGCCAGCGCCGCGAGCGCCGCCCACGGCGTGACCGCGATCATCGCCAGCGCCACCACGAACGGCACCACCTGGCACAACACGTACAACGCCCGGGTGCGCTCGGCGCCGAGCACCACCGCCAGCGTGCGCTTGCCCGACGTGCCGTCCGTCTGGACGTCGCGCAGGTTGTTGACCACCAGCATCGAGCACGACAGCAACCCCACCGGGATCGAGGCCAGGAACGCCGTCCAGCTCAGCTGCTCGGTCTGCACGTACGCGGTGCCCATCACCGGGACCACGCCGAAGAACACGAAGACCGCCAGCTCGCCCAGGCCGCGGTAGCCGTAGGGCCGCTTGCCGCCGGTGTAGAACCAGGCCGCCGCGATGCACGCGACCCCCACCAGCAGGATCCACCACGCCCGCGTCACGACCACCAGCACCAGCCCGAGCACCGCCGCGACCGCGAAGCAGCCCAGCGCCGCCGTCAGGACCTGCCGGGGCGTGGCCGCCCGCGAGCCCACGAGCCGCATCGGGCCGACGCGCTGGTCGTCGGTGCCGCGGATGCCGTCGCTGTAGTCGTTGGCGTAGTTGACGCCGATCTGCAGGGACAGCGCCACGAGCAGCGCCAGGACCGCGCGCCACCAGACGAATCCGCCGTCGCCGATCGCCACGCCCGTGCCGACCATGACGGGGACTACGGCGTTGGGAAGCGTGCGCGGGCGCGCGCCCGCGATCCACTGACCGGGGGTTGCCATGCTGTCGAACCTCTAGCTGATATCCGTGGTGAGCCTGACCATGCGGATCGGACGGCCCATGTCGAGGACGCGTTCGGCCATGTCCTCGCCCCAGCCGGCCGACTCCAGGAAACCGAGCACCGCGTAGTTGTCGGCGAACACCCAGGTGACGATCTGGCGGAAGCCGTCCTCACGCAGGTAGTCGACGGTGGCGTTGAGCAGGCGGCTGCCGTGGCCGCGGCGCACGAAGTCGGGATCGACCAGCAGCGTCAGCATCTCGGCGACCCTGCTGGGATCCAGGTCGGGATCCTCGGCGGGGGCGTGCGAGGCCAGCCCCACCACCCGCTCGCCGCCGCGCGGGGTCGTCAGCGCCGCGCTGCCGCCCGCACCCAGCGCGGGGAAACCCTCGGTGTCGAGGATGGTCTCCACCGCGACCAGCACCCGGCACGAGGGGCCGGGCGGGGCGACGATCGCCTCGTCCCACTGACGCAGCCACATCTTCTCGGCCGCCGGCCCCGTCATCTGCTCGAGTGGGCCTTCCGGGAGGAACTCCCGATATCCGTAGCGCCAGGCGCGGATCTGAGTATTCGCAACCTGGAGAACATCCTCGCGCCGGGCCGCCCGGACGCCTACGTCTGCCATCTCGGCCCGCTCCTTCGCCTGCCGTTCGTGCCACAAGGCACGAGTTACACCGTATCGGTGTTTGAGCCTTGGAGACGACGCGAACCCCGCTTCCGCGCCCGGTAAGCGCGTGTCTTGCTGTTGTCACCGCATACCCGCATCGACCACCACGACCCCGAACGATTCCCTAGCCTGTCGACCAACACATCCCCTCCACCCGGGGCGACTCCCCGCTCCAACACCCACCAAGGGCCTTCGGCCGGGATGGCTCGCCGTTCCAACGGCGTCCGATGGCCTTCGTCTGGGATGGCTCGCCCCTCCAACGGCCTCCGCCCGCCTTCGTCTACCTCCGCCCGCCTCCCCTTACGTCCGCCCGCCTCGGTCGCCTCCGTATATTTCCGCCCTCCGTTACCTTCGCCCGCCTCGGTCGACCTCTGCCCGCCTCCGCCTGTCACCGTTCGCTCCCAGCGCGCGCTTCTCCGCGCTGTCGGCCCGCGTGGCGTCCGCGCGTGTTGATCAGCGCCCGCCGACTGCGGTGACGGCCGATACGGCGGCGGTCGCGGCCGTCCGCGCCGCCCATCACCGCCCGCCCCTTCCGCGCGTCCATCCGCCCGCCCTTCCGCCTACCCCTTTCGCCCCGCCGTTTCCGCGCGTCGATCCGCGCGTCGATCCGCGCGTCGATCCGCGCGTCGATCCGCGTGGCGATCGGCATCCGCTGACGGCGGTGGCAGCGGGGCCGATGCGGCGGCGGCCGGGCGCGCCCCCGTCGCCCCTGCCGGCGCCCCTGCCGGGCCCCCGATCACCGGGCCTGTGCGTCCAGTGCCTGCCCGAGCCTCCGTACCCCCTCCACCAGCACCGTCAGGTTGGCGGCGGCCATGTGCGTCACCCTGATCCGCGGCCCCGGCGGCTCCGACGGGTAGTACATCCGCCCAGGGCTCACCAGCGTCCCGTACCGCCTCGCCGTCTCGACCAGGGCGTTCTCGTCCACCTCCGCGGGCAGCCGCAACCACAGGTGCAGGCCGCCGATCGGCATCAGATGCACCTCCGCCCCGGGCACGTGGACCGCCAGCGCCGCGGCGAGCGCGTCCCGCCTGGTCGCGATCTCGGCGTGCACGGTGTGCAGATGCCTGCCCCACGCCGCCGAGCCCACGAACTCCAGCGCCGTCTCCTGCAGCGGCCGCGCCACGAAGAACGACTCGACGAGCTGACTGGCCCGCAGCCGGTGCGCGGCCGGCCCGCGTGCCACGACCGCGGCCACCCGCAGGCTGGGCGACAGGATCTTGGTCAGCGAGCCCACGTTGACGACCGTGCCGTGCGCGTCCATGGAGGCCAGCGACGGGGGAGCGGCGGGGGACAGGTAGCGGGCGTAGTCGTCCTCGATCACGAACGCCCCCGCCGCCCTGGCCACCTCCAGCACCTGCGCGCGCCGCTCCAGAGGCAACGTCGCGCCGGTGGGGTTGTGCAGGGTGGGCTGGCAGAAGAACACCCGCGCGCCGGTGACGGCGAACGCCTCGGCGAGCAGATCCGGCCGTACGCCGTCGCGGTCCATCGGCACGGCCGTCGCCCGCAGCCCGGCCGCCTTGGCCGCCGCCAGCGCCCCGGGATAGGTGGGCGTCTCGACCAGCACCGGCGTCCCGGGGGCCGCCAGTGCCCTGAACGCGTGCGTCAGCGCCGCCTGGCCGCCGCTGACGATCAGCGCGTCCGCCGCCGTCACGTCGCCCCCGGCCTGACGGGCGAACCAGCCGCGCAACTCGTGCAGGCCGGTCAACGGCGGCGTCGCCCAGACGTCCGGACGGCGCACCGCCCGCGCGGCAGCCGCCGCGAGCTGCCTGTCCGGCCTCAGCCCCGGGTTCAGGTAGCCGCCGGTCAGCGGCACCACCTCCTCGGACGGCTGCGCCAGCAGCGCCGCCACCGGCCCGTCGTCCACCACCCGGTCGCCGAGGGCGACCGTCTGCCAGGACAGGTCCAGAGGGTCCTGACCGCGCACGACCTGCCGCGGCGCCACGAACGCCCCGCTTCCCGGACGCGACACCACCCGCCCCTCGGCGGCGAGCTGGCCGATGGCGCGCGAGACCGTCACTGGGCTGACGTTGTGCCGCCGCATGATCTCCCGGCTGGACGGAAGCCGCGCACCTGGCCCGAGCCGGGCAGCCTCTTCACGCAGTATCGCCGCAATCTGGGCGATACTGCTATCGTTGGTCATGAAAGACAAGGATAGCGCTACCGCCCAAAACCGAGTAGCACCTCCTGCCGCCCCCACACGAACCCCCACCGGCTCTCCCGCCACCGGCGGCACCGCCACCCTCAGCGACGCCCGGACAGGAACCGGCGGAGCCACCGCCCGCGCCCGCCAAGGGACGATGCTGGCCTTCCTGGGCGTCCTGGCCTTCTCCGGCAGCTTCCCCGGCACCGTCTACGCGATGCGCGGCTTCGACCCCTGGCTCGTCGCCATCGGCCGCGCCGCCGTAGCCGGCGTCATCGCCCTGGTCTGCCTCAAGGCCGCCCGCCTGCCCCTCCTCCCGCCGCGCCGCCACTGGCCCTCCTACGCCGTGATCTCCCTGGGCGTGGTCTTCGGCTTCCCGGTGTTCAGCAGCCTCGCCCTCGACCTGGGCGCCAGCACCTCCCACGCCGCCGTCGTCATTGCCCTGCTCCCCGCCGCGACCGCCGCCTGCGCCGTCGTACGGGCCGGCGAACGCCCCCGCCCCCTGTTCTGGGCCGCCTGCGCCGCCGGCGCCGCCGCGATCATCGCCTTCACCCTCACCCGCGGCCAGGCCGGCGCCGCCTGGCCGGACCTGCTCCTGGTCGGCGCCCTCCTGTCAGCCGCGCTCGGCTACACCGAAGGCGGCCGCCTGACCAGGACGACCCCCGGCTGGCAGGTGATCAGCCACGCCCTCGTCCTCTCCCTCCCGCTGACCGCCGTGATCACCGCGGTCCTGGCCCTCACCACCCCCATCACGCCGACCGCCCCCGCCCTGGCCGGCTTCGCCTACGTGGCGCTGATCTCGATGTTCCTCGGCTTCATCCCCTGGTACGCCGGTCTGGCCAGAGGCGGCATCGCCAGAGCCGGCCAGACCCAGCTGGCGCAGCCGCTGCTGACCCTCATCTGGGCCTGGGTCCTGATGGGCGAACGTTTCGGCCCGGCGACCGTGGCCGCCGCACTCGCCGTCCTGGCCTGCGTCGCCGTCACGCAGCGCACCCGCTCGTAGGGGGAAAGCCCTGGCACGACGACGTACGCACCGGGCCGCGGCGATGCTTGCATGGCGTGACGCCGCCACGCAGGATGGCAGGGGAGGTGTCACAGCCATGGCGGACCTCACGATCCCGGAAGGCGGCTTCTGGCCCGCGCCGGAGATCCCGCAGCCCAACATCTATCCGATGGAATGGCGCGTGGAGACCGAGAAACTCGCGGCCATCTACGAGAAGTCCAAGCGCAAACTCTGGAACCCGGCCGACCTCCCATGGGACGGCCTCAACCCCGACGACTTCACCCGCGAACAGCGCCTGGGCATCATGTACTGGTTCGCCGTCCTCGCCAATTTCGACGCCTCGGGCCCGGCCGTGTTCGCCCGCGCAACCATCCAGGCTTTCGAGAAACACGAGGAAGACCCCGTCAGGAAGTGCTTCTTCTCCATCACCCGCGACGAGATGAACCACGAGGAGTGCTGCCAGCGCACCATAGCCCGGCTGTGGCCCGGCGGCCCCCTGAACTGGACCCCCGAAGACGATCTCGAAAAAGCCGCCCACAACAACATCGGCTGGCTCTACCACAACGGCGGCCGCTACTGGACCGGCTACACCAGCGCCGTCGGAAGATACTCGCTGCCGGTCCTGTTCACGAGCTTCATGATGGGCGAGATGGCCGCGTCCACGCTGTTCAGAGGCATGGCCACGGGCACCCGGCATCCGGTCTTCGGCGAGATGTTCCAACGCATCGGCCTCGACGAGTCCCGCCACCTGCAAATCTGCATGACCATTCTGGAAAACGAATGGCCGGGCCTCACCGAGGAGACCCGCAGCCTCATCACCCGCCAGCTGCGGGCCGGTTTCGTGTTCCTCTCCATGATTCTCTGGGAGCCGCCGGAAGGTTTCTGGGAACTCCCGCCGTACTTCCTCGACAACCACCGCGTCCTGATGAACCACGCCAGGGAAGCGGGCCTGGGCGTGCTCTCGTACGAGGAACAGAAGGAGAACTGGCGCGTGGCCATGGCGAAGGTCCGCGCGATCGTCGAACGATGGGGCATCGCCTTCCCCGCCATTCCCGAACTGGACCTGGAAGGCGTCGAGGTGAACGTCATCGACCCGGAGGAGATCATCCCCGTCTTCTAGGATGCGCGCATGTGGCCCCGCATCGACGGACGCAGAGTCCTCGCCCTAGGCACGCCCGGCAAGGTGCGTACCCTGCTGACCGACCTCACCCTCTCAGGCGCGAAGACCGCCACCGCCGGTCTCCTGCCCCTCGACTACGAGGCGGAGGGCGAAGAGGTCGAACACGTCGGCGAACACCTGATCCTCGTGGACGACGCCGGCGAGAAGGCCGCCACCATCGAGATCACCTCAGTGGCGCTGGTGCCGTTCGCCGAGGTGCCGTGGGAGTTCGCCGAAGCGGAAGGCGAAGGATTCACCTCGATCCAGCACTGGCGCGAAGTCCACCAACGCTACTGGTCATCCCTGGGCCACGAGGTGAACGACACCTCCACAATCGTCTGCCTCCACTACCGCCTACTCCCCACATAACCCCCGGGCCCAGAACAACCAGCCCCCGTAACGAGCCAACCCCCGCGCAACCACCCCAGCCGCACTACCCCCAAGCCCTCGCCACCCCCTGGGGGAGAGCAGCCATCAACCACCGCTACTCACCCTGCGACCACGCCCTTGGGGCAAGCATCCACTCCCGGCTAACCATTCATTCACTCCGGGCCGAGCATCCACTCCCGGCCAGGTATCCGCCCCTCAGGTACGCATTCGCGGGCCGCCTGAAGAGGAACCCTGCCGAAAAGGCGAGCCAACCCGCCCACCGTCACTCCCGCACCGACACCCTCAGCGAACCACCCCACCCAGCTCCCGCAAACTTCCGCCTCCGTCGTCC
>NZ_JBITLU010000004.1:163397-248485 GCF_044465525.1 Nonomuraea sp. NPDC049646
CGTCGTCCCCTGTGCCGTCGTCCCCTGTGCCGTCGTCCCCTGTGCCGTCGTCCCCTGTGCCGTCGTCCCCTGTGCCGTCGTCCCCTGTGCCGTCGTCCCCTGTGCCGTCGTCCAACAACCCATCCGTTGCGACCCCGACGAACGTCCCCTTCCCCCTCACCGTGTGCACGAGCTGCCGCCGACGCAGCTCCCGCACCACGTTCCGGACGGTTGACCGCGCCACGTCGAACTCGGCCTCCATGGCCAGCTCGCTCATCACCGCCTCGCCGGCCAGCAGCTCACCCCTCAGAATCTGGCCCTCGATCATCTCGGCAATCTGCACATAGATCGGCACAGGGCCGTCTCGGTCGAGCATGCTCATACCTTAGACGTCTGGATACAAGCAGATGAGTGAATCTCAATCCTGGGGCCACGACTCTTCCGGCGACACGTAACTCCCACGCTGCGGCACGGTGTAGATCCACCCTTGCTCCCGCAACAACGCCATGGCCCGCCGCACCGTCTCCCGCGCCACGTCGTACTGCTGAACCAACGCAGTCTCGCCCGGAATCGCGCGCTTGGGCTGGAAGTGCCCCGCCCTGATCTGCTTGGCCACATCAGAAGCGATCTGCCGATAGAGCGGCACTTTCCGCTGCTTACGCGGCGCTTCATCAGGTGCACCGACGAACGTTCCCTCGCCCTGGACCGTGTAGATGAGCCCTTCCTCGCGCAACACGTGGATGGCCCGGCGGGCCGTCGTCCGCGCGACCCCGAACTCGTGCTGAATGTCGGCCTCACTCGGCACGGGATGCCCGGACGCGAGCCCCTCGACCCGCCGCCGAAGGATTTCCGCGATCTGTACGTAGATGTGGGTGTCGCCGTCGTAGTCCAGCACACCGGCAACATAGACGAAGGTGTACGAGCCCTCCCATATCCTCCTGCCTGGTCAGGCAGAGTCATCTTTCCGAATAGACGAGCGGATACAACCAGACGTACTCTCCATTCATGGCCGTACTCCCCCTGGACTACGAACACTGCATCGGCATCCACCTCCCAGAACCCCGCCCAGGCCGCACAGCCATCCGCTGGTATCCCACACGCTCCCCCTACGAACGCGTACGGGTCCGGGCATACACCTGCCACTGCGGGCCCACGATCTACGAACTCTGCCAAGTCGGAGGGCAGCGCTTCATCCGCCGAATCCGGGAGAACGGCAGGAGCCTCCTCTTGGAGGAGAGCTTCCGATGCTCTGTTCGCAGGACCATGCTGCTCTGGGACAACCTCCTGAGCGGCAACGCCCGATAAACCGGGCGCCTATCAGACCAGCAGCGAACATCGGCTCATCCCCCAGGCCATAGACGAACCCCCGCCTCTGAGCCTCTACCTGCCGCAGCACGAACCCCGCGTTGTTCGACCGCCTGAAGCAGGCTATCGGGAGAGCCCGACAGAACCGCCCTCCCGTCCGAACACACCCTCAAGCTCCCCGCGCCGCTCAAACGCGGCGCTGCGGCCCCGGGTCGACCCGCCCCTGTAAGACCCCATTCGTCTCGCGAAACGAAAACTCTCTACATACGTACGGGCGCCTGAGTGGCCGGCTAACGACGATGGCGGCACCCCGGAAGCTCACAGATCGCTTACCCGGGCTTGCCGAAACCCTTTGGCCTGCACTAGATGCGCCATTCTGAGAAAGGCTCGGCAGCCCCGGCCCCCGTAACGCGATGTCACCAACGAGCTGTCACTGACACCCCATTTTCCCAACTAAGAAGGACGCGTTGGCTTTCCGCCCGAAGCCAGGCCGAGAAGAGAGAAGTAGGAGCCACAGTTCCAGAACGGCTTTGCATGCCACCTCGAAGGCGGCACACTGTACCTCGCGGCCATCACGTTGGCTCCTTCGTTCTCGGACAGGCCCTAGAAGGAGTACGGGATGGCCGTCACCATTTCCGATGCCGCCGCTACTCCTCACCGATTAACTCGAACCAACTCTGAAACCGACCTCCAGCATCATCGCCATCAAATGTTGGAGCCGTCGAGTAACCTCAACAATGAGCCCACGACCTAGACCGGGGGCTCAAGGCCGCTCAGAAATCATCTTTCGCCAACAGGCGATCCAGTCTGAGCCCGAGATCATCGAGCTGGAACCGTAGCCCCTCAAGCATCGTCATCGTCTCCGCCAGGCTGGCCTTGCAGCTCTCGTCGAACCGTTCCCGAAGGCGCGTGATCTCGAAGTTGAGGATCTCAAAGTCCCGGCCGACCCCTGAGCGAACCTCGACGATCTCCGCCCTGGCCGTAGCCAGCCCTGCCAACACCGCATCACGCCCACCCGTGCACGAGCGAGCCTCCAGCGCCTGCAGACGGAGTTGTAGATCGAGGATCTCCACCTCAACGTTCACGTACCCCTACCCCTAACCAGTGGACGACGAGGGAGCCCGCCCACAGCGGCCGGCCCCCACTTGCTGCGAGCACATATTGGCAAGACGTCTCTACCTAAAGCGATCCCCGACAAGCACCCCGGAGTGGTTTTCTTCCTCCGCCCACCCGGGCTTTCCCTGTGAACGTCCACATCCGCCCGGCTTGTCGGGGGAAATAAGTCCACCAAGGCAAGAAGCCTGAGCGCTCAAATGAGGCGGTGGGCAATCGTTATGCGTCACTCGCCCGGCTGTAGAAGCAGCAGAGGTGCGAACGCGGCGCCGTCGTGTCCTGTCATCATCTGGCATATAGTCCAAAAAGCCAGGTAATTCCTGACCAGAAGCCGGATACGAGATGGCAGCCCCCCGAAACCAGTGACCGCAGAACTAACTGAACGCGCGGGCGTCACACCCTGCTGACAGGCTCACGTCCCAACGTACAGGGGGCCGTTCGTAATAGGCGGCGGGCCGGCGACCGTAGCTCGGCTCGTCCGAATTGCCACACACCTCATGATCCGCCTTGCACACAAATCGACCGTGTACCAGGACGTCACGCGACCTCCCGTCACCTCGTCGACTCCGGCTGACCCGCTCCCACTCAGCGCTCCAAGTCCGGTCCAAGGCGCGCAGGCCACCCACCGCACCCGCGGCGCCCCTTGTCCGCATGGGCGTCACCTGTCGGCAGGAAGACAAGCTCGCTCGCCCAGACCAGCCAAGTTCCGAGCGGAGTCGACCGTGATCGCACGAGTCGATGCACCTCGAAGGCAACGTTCTAGATCATGACTGCCCCGTACAGCGCAGACTGGCATCTGGATCCACGCCGCCGATCCCCGGCGACACCGCGACAAGGCCCACTGGCAACAGCGGCCCCAACTCAACGACAACGCAGCCCGCAGGCGGTCACCGAGAGCGTCGACACAGCCGCCACCCCGGCAACACCCGGCCCCCGCAGCGGCCGAGTCATCGACCGCACAAGCGAGATCCTTGCCGAATCCCCGCCATTGGCCGCAGAGCGATCTGCAACGGACAACATCAGGAAAGTCCCACCTGTCGTCCAGCCGCGTAACGAGAGACGCTGATCGGCCTGCCGGTTGATGCTTGCCCATGGGCCCGATGGATCCCATAAATGAAGCGCCACACCGCGTCTCCCGCGGCTTCTGGACCCCATGGCCGATCAATTCGGGATGGCAGGCACCTACCCAAACAACCAACAGGCACCTGCCAACGCCAGCGCCCTCACTTCAACCCTTACGTCTCCCCATCTTGATCACCTCGGTCAGCCGGAGTTCCAGGCTCGCCAACACCGGATCTTTCTGCTGTACCGATCCGGCCCCCGCCTCCCGAGCCGCCCCAGCCAGCGGCCCGATGTCGTAAGTCATGACAGCGCCAGGATGCACCACAACATCGCTGTTCAAGTGCCCGTCGATGCCTTGCGCGGCCTGCACATCCTTGAGCAGACGCCCCCAGGTCCCGTCCACCGCCCAGCGGCGCTGCCATTTGTAGACCGTGATCCAGCAACCGAACCGATCCGGGAGATTGCGCCAAGGCGACCCGGTTCGCGCCTGATACAGCACTCCGTTGATCAGCATCCGCTGGTCTCCGTGCCGCCGGCGTCGAACGTCGCCGTCAGGCAGCAACGGCACCAGCCGTTCCCACTCAGCATTCGTCAGGTCCGTATGGCGCATTTATCCCTATCCTCGACTGTTTTCCGCTTTCAGCCTCGTCACCAGGACAATAAGGACGGCCATCGCAAGTCTCCTTCGAATAGCAACGATTCAAGGGGTGAAGGAGGCCTGCAATGGCCGCAGAACCCAGTATGCCTTCTTCGTCATGGCCCGCGCAGCAGATCGGCAAGGATTGGCCAAAATTCTCGAGCGCCACGACGAGAACGGTAGGCCGCTAACGACTATTCCACATGACTGCCGTCTTACACTCAACAGTAATCTGACACGCGAAGAGTCGCTTATTCGGGGACAATAGACAATCTAGCCTAATGTCCTCTTGGGTAGCCAAGCCGTGAGCATCGGATATGCGATTTGCCTCGGCGTCACCGTGTCAGACTTCCTTGGCGGGTAGGTGTGCGGGTGGGCGGGCGCGGTCGCAGGCTTGCGTGTGCTGCCAGCCATCGAGAGAATTCAGAGCCCGCGGTCCGATCTTGCCGCCGACCTCTCGCCCCACCAAAACATCCGCGAGGAAGAAAGCATGGTCCCGTGCTATCTCGGATGCCCGGGACCACGCTTGGACGAGTCTGTTGGCCAACCGACGTCCATTACGGCCTCAACTCGTGCCATTAGGCTCTCATGACTGCCTCATGCGCTTCTCCTGTTCGGCGCTATCGGAGGAAGGTTCCTTTTGGGCCCCGCGTTCCAACGTCTGTCGAGGCTCTGGATGAAGATGATTCATATGGAGATCCGCCTCCAAGCCGCATCCGTGATGATGAGATGGTCGAGGAGGCGCAGTCCCACTGTCCGGGCGGCCTCGGCGAGGCGGGCCGTGACTTCCAGATCGTCCTCGCTCGGATCTAGAGAACCTCCAGGGTGATTGTGGGCAACGCCGAACATGGCGCCACCGGTGGCGAGCACAAGGGAGATCGTCTCCCGCACGGGCACCGTCGTATGATCGGCGCCGCCCTCCGTCAGCACCGAACGTTTCAGCACGCCACCCCGCGTGTCACACACCACCACGACGAAGCGCTCATGCCCTAGGCCACGCAGTAAGGGGGCACAGACCTCCGCCAGGTCGGATGTGCTGGCGATACGCATCCGCGCAGGCTCCGACGCCGCACGCCGTACGAGATGAAAGGCCGCCGCCACGCGCGCGGCCTTGGCCGGCCCTATGCCTCGCAGTCGCAGCAGGCGGTGCGGATCGGCGCGCCCGAGCGCATCGAGATCGCCGCAGTGTTCGATGACTTGACTGGCTAGCTCCAGCGCGCTCGCCCCGCGGAAGCCGGAGCCGAGCAGAACGGCCAGCAACTCCCGGTCGGCAAGCACCGCCGCGCCGCTCGACATGAGCCTTTCGCGCGGCCGATCGCGCTCGTACAGATCTTTGACTCGCATTCGCAACCTCCGCACCCGTTCTATCAACGAGGACCGACAATCTCAGGCTCCGAATTCCAGATCGATAAAGGATGCACTGGGCGCAAATGTCGCCCTTGAGTTACGTCGGCGACAACCGCAAGCCGCGAATGCGACAAATGGCCGCCTGTGCAATGCTGTAACGCGAGTCTGGCCGGTCAGCGAGCGATCTTACGCGGCATAATGGGAGGACTGTTCTCTAACTGCTGTATGGCCACCAGTTGGAGCACCCGTTTGACCGGCGTCGATGTTGGCCCATTGATGGTGGGGGCGCTCAAGGTGCGTGTCCGGGGCGCCCGGCAGTGCCGCTTGCGATCTACCGCAGCTCTCGGCCGCTCCTGTTTGCCCGAAAGGGTGACAGAATGCTCGGGCATCCAACGACATGCCAGAAAACCTGGCCGGTATTCGGAGCAGCTACTTTTCGTCATCCGGCCCGTGGTCCCAAGGGCTGTATTGGTGGCTTCGTTGAAGACCCACTCGCCGAAGTGATGATCATCATGCTAACTCCGATACGGGGCAGCGCGGCTCACTAGCGTCGATTCGGAGATCCCGCCAAGCGCGAGCCATACGAATAGCTCCGTTCCGGGCATGTTGGCGACCCCGCTGTCGGCCGTCGGGGGCGCATTGTCGCCTCGAGTCGTGTTTCGGCAGCCCCATGTCGTTGACCGCCTGGTAGCGGTCTTCGAGGCCGTCACATCGTCGGCCCGGAGGGCGACGTACTTGCAGATATGCCTCGCCGACGCGACAGAACGGCGCTCCTGGCCATCAGCTCGTCCAGCTCACATCCGGGCCTTCAGTGCGTCGACCTCGCAGCCTGGCGCAAACGGGTCGAAGCCGTGCTCGATAAGCCATCTGATCGCCATCAAGCTTCGCGAGGACCACCACCCGCGGATCACGTCCAGGTCCACATCGGCCCCGTAGCCGGCGATCAGGTCGCCCAGGCGCTCCTCATGTCCGAGCGTCAGGATGGCGAGGTCGAACAGCGCATCGCCCTGACCCGCCTCGGACCAGTCGATCACGCCGGTGACCTCGTCACTGTCGACGAACACGTGCGTGATCTGCAGATCGCCGTGCGTGAACACCGGTTTCCACGACCGGAGCGCAGTCGCGGCGACCTCGCGATTACGTGCGACCAGGTCGGCCGGAAGGACGCCATTCGTGACGAGCCACTCGCATTCGGCGTCAAGACGCGATGTGACCTCATCCAGGCTCTGGCCAGGCCATGGCGGCAGGGGCGCATCGTGCAGCATCCGCACGGCGGCACCCACCGCGGCCCACGCCGCCGGCGACGCGGCAGACGGCTCGCCCAGACGACCGAGTGCCGTCCCCGGAACAGCGGCGAGCGCGAGCACGGGCGGTTTGCGCCACAGAACCTCCGGGGTCGGGATCGGCGCCATGGCCATTGCTTCGACCTCGACGTCAGTGCGCGACTGATCGGCGTCGATCTTCAGAAACACGTCACCGGCACGCAGGGTCGCGCGCTCGTTGTGCGCGACGACGACCTCGATCTGCTCCACGTCGGCCATTATCGCGAGGATGACCACCGACGTCGCCAGGTTATTCGCGTGCGGCTGATCACGTCCCGCTCCCGAGGGGTGTGCGGGACACTGACCACTGACGAATCAAGCAGTGAGGCGTTTCTCGCTCGCAGGCGCAAGGCGCCATCAACGACAGATGGCCCGACTTCATCTACGACTGGTGAGCCTGTCCACATGTGGGACTTCGCGAGGGTGATGGGGCAGGCCGAGTCTTACCGCGCCCTCCGGTCGATCAATGGTCGGATGGGATCCGGCCCGTGGTCCTTCGGTTCTTCGAGGTGCCGCTGCCTGAGAGCCTCTGTGAGGCTCCAGGCAGCGAGGTGCGGCGCCACCCGGAGCCCTGAACCGGTCAGACGGGCATGCTGTACATCACTCTGAAGCGATCGCCCGGAATGACGATGTCGCTCGTTTCGACAGGACGTTCGCCGGCCCAGTGCGTACGTTCGACATGCAGAACGTGAACCCCTGCCGCCAGATCGAGCGCATCGCTCTCGGCCGGCTGAGGCACCCGGGTGTGGATGCTCTCGACGACCTCGGTGATCTTTATGCCGTGCGCGTACATTCTCGCGACCAAGCTACGGCGTTCCTCCTCAGTGTGGGCGACGAACGCCATCGGCTCATAGGCGGTGACAAGTTGGATCGGCTTGCCGTCGCCGCGAAAGACGTAGTTCGTTCTGGTCAGCGTGGAATGCTCGTCGATGCGTAGACGTCTGGCGATGTCGGGGCTGGCGTCGGCCGGTTCGCTGTGCCAATCCCACGTCACGCGCCTGCCCTGGGACTGCAGGTCGGACGCGAACGGCGCCGGATGGTCCAGGAAGCGCCATCGATGCAAGGGGGTCAAATTTGGCCGGTCCCTGACGTAATGGCCTGAACCGACACGTCCGATGATGAGACCCTCGCCCGCGAGGACGCGTAGAGCATGACGGGCAGCGGTCTCGCCGACCTGATACTTACGGGTCAGTTGCGCCCGTGAGGGAATGGGCGCGCCTGGGGGGAGGGTGCCGTCGAGGATCTGCCGCCGGATGTCTTCGACGACACGCAGGTAGACCGGATCTGAGGTGGCCACTAGTCCATCCCTGGGGGTTCGTGTGAGGCGTTGCCCCATGTTGCCGTATTCGACAGGTAACCGACCGTCATCGATGACTGCTGGAGCCCCAACTTTGCGATGGCGAAAAATTATCGGAGAAACCCTGTAACGCTGATGTAAGGGACACCGATTCTCCGGTAGAGGTCGTCGATGTGTGTACCCCCGAGCACATATCGGCGGCCTCTTCCAATGCGCGCCCTCAGATGCGGCCGTCGAGGCATGCTCGCGCAGCTCATTCAGTACGTCTAGCTCCGCTTCCTGTCTTTCCATGACATGTCCCAACCGTTAGCCGGATGGACGGTCCGGGACGTGCGACAGCGGAACGCTGAGAGCAGAACCTGCTGGATGGGAACGGGGCACAGCACCCAGCTGCCCTGTCCTCGCCCGCGACCGCATGACGGCCACGGCCACGCGCGCCCGCCAACGCGGAGAGTGACGGGCGGGAGGGGTACGCGCGATCGGCCCCCGGCAGGAGTCTCAGCTCTGGTACCCACCGGCCGAGCGAGCAGCCGAGGAGAGCGCTCACACCCTCAGGGCGCACGGTAACCGCCGGACGGTCAGTATCGGCCGCCGTCGGTACCCCCGGGCCCTCAGTGCCGGCCACCATCGGCACACGCAAGGTTGCCAGCACCAGCCGCTGGCACGCGCAGGGCCATCAATATGCCCGCAGGGCTGCCAATACCACGGAAGGTCATCAACACCGGAAGGTCATCAGCAGCAATCGCGGGGCCATCGGCGCCTGTAGAGCCGTCAGCACCGACATGGACTGTCGCGCGGCAGGCTTCCCAGCGCCTCATTGCTCTCACCGAGGGGTTGTGCAGCGGTTCAGCGCCGAAGGCTCTCTAATTTGGTGTCTGGCCGACAGCGACTGGACTCTTGTGGCGCATACCCCTGGGGGTGAGGTGACATCAGGAAGAGTGGTCTTCTGATATCCCAAAGAAGTGGCTGTGCCGTAGAGGGCCACCTTCTCCTTACGTTGTGAACGTCCGCCCTTGTCTTGGTTGCCGACCCGGTTCATCCCGTGGTCCCGGCTGTCTGAGGCCGTGCCCGTAAGGAGACCATGTGATCAGCATCGGCAAGCTCATGCCGTCCGACCGGGATGCGTGGGAGAGCTTGTTCCGGGCGTACATCGACTTCTACCAGCGAGTCGAACCCGACGAGATGTACGGACGGGCCTGGCAGGAGTTCCAGGCAGACGCTCGGATGCACGCCTTCGGCGCGAGACTGGACGGGCGGCTCGTCGGCATCACCCACTTCCTGGTCCATGCCAGCACCTCGGCCCCTGACGCCGACGTCTGCTATCTCCAGGACCTGTTCACGGCTCCCGATGTCCGGGGCAAGGGGGTGGGACGCAAACTGATCGAGGCTGTCGCGGACTGGGCTCGGGATGGCGGCTGCTCCCGTGTCTACTGGAACACCCACGAATCGAACACCACCGCGCGCCGCCTCTATGACAAGGTGGCCGAGAACAGGGGTTTCATCAGGTACCAGATCGAACTGTCCCGGTAGAGGGCGCCGGAGGGTGGCTGATCTTCCTTCTGCGGCCCCGCCCGGGGAAAGGTAGGTGCGGGCGGACATGATGGGGACTCGGCTGCCGGTGAGGTGATCGCGAGCGGAGTAGATCGGGTTACCCCATGCGATGATCCTTGTCACCTTGCTCCTCCAAATGCCTGCGAATGAGGGCAAATGGCTGCGTCCGGCAGGCAAAGCGGGGTGGCGACGTCCAACGTTTTTCCGAATCCAGGTAGCGTTCGCACTATGGCATCGCCAACTGGAACCGCCGAAGCGCCCTTCGGTCGCATGCTGACCGCGATGGTCACGCCGTTCACCTCTGACGGCGACGTCGACTACGAAGGCGTACGACGCCTTGCCACCTACCTGGTGGACGAGCAGCGCAACGATGGCCTGATCGTCAATGGGACGACAGGCGAGTCGCCCACCACCTCGGACGATGAGAAGCGACGGATCGTCAGCGCCGTCCTTGAGGCCGTTGGCGACCGCGCCGCCGTAGTGGCGGGAGTGGGGACGAATGACACACGCCACACCGTCAAGCTCGCGAAGCAGGCGGCGGAGGTGGGCGCCCACGGGCTGCTGGTGGTGACTCCCTACTACAGCAAGCCCCCGCAAGAGGGGCTCTATCAGCACTTCACCCTCGTGGCCGACGCCACCGAGCTGCCGGTGATGCTCTACGACATCCCTGGGCGCAGCGGCGTGCCGATCAAGACCGAGACGTTGATCCGTCTGGCGCAGCACGACCGTATCGTCGCCGTGAAGGACGCAAAGGGCGACCTGTTCGCCGCGAGCCAGGTCATGACGGCGACCGATCTCGTCTTCTACTCCGGCGACGACCTGCTCAACCTCGCCTGGCTGTCGCTCGGCGCCGCAGGGTTCGTCAGCGTCGTCGGACATGTCGTTGGCTCTGAACTGGCTCGCATGATCGAGTTGCACAAGAGCGGTGACGTGAAGCAAGCGCTGGAGGTACACGGCCAGGTGGCCCCTGTAGTGGACGGGATCATGCTGAAGGCCGGTGGCGCGATCATGGCAAAGGCGGCGCTGAGCTTGGTGGGTGTGCCGGTGGGACCGGTACGTCTGCCGCTCGTGGCCGCGACAGAGAAGCAAATCGCCGAGCTGCGTGCTTGCCTGGTAGCCGGCGGGGTGAAGTTGACAGACGCATAGGAACGGGGAGGAACCGGGAGTTTTGAGAACACGATTTGACCATGGGGGCCGGGCATGAGCCATCCGCATCCTGAGCTTGGCCCCCCGCCGGAGCTGCCTTACGGCGGCCTGCGCATCGTCGCGCTCGGCGGGTTGGGGGAGATCGGCAGGAACATGGCCGTCTTCGAATACGACGGCCGGCTGCTGATCGTCGACTGCGGGGTGTTGTTCCCCGAGCCCGATCAGCCGGGCGTCGATCTGATCCTGCCCGACTTCGAGTACATCAGGGACAGGCTCGACGACATCGAAGCCGTCGTGCTGACCCACGCCCACGAGGACCACATCGGGGCGGTGCCTTACCTTCTGCGCGAGCGGCGCAATATTCCGCTCATCGGATCCAAGCTCACCTTGGCCCTGATCGAGGCCAAGCTGACGGAACACCGGATCCAGCCGACCAAGGTCGAGGTCGTCGAGGGCGAACGGCACGTTTTCGGGCCCTTCGACTGCGAGTTCCTCGCGGTGAACCACTCGATCCCCGACGCGCTGGCCGTGGCGATCAGGACGCCCGCCGGCATCGTGCTGCACACCGGCGACTTCCGCATGGACCAGTTGCCGAGCGACGGCCGGCTCACCGACCTCGGCGGCTTCGCCAGGCTCGGTACCGAAGGCGTCGATCTGCTGATGTCGGACTCCACCAACGCCGAGGTGCCGGGCTTCGTCACCAGTGAGCGGGAGATCGGGCCGGTCATCGACGAGGTGATCCGCACCTCCGAGCAGCGCGTGATCGTGGCGAGCTTCGCCTCGCACGTGCACCGCATCCAGCAGGTGATGGATGCCGCGGCCAGGCACGGCCGCAAGGTCGCCCTGGTGGGCCGATCGATGGTCCGGAACATGGGTGTGGCTCGTGATCTGGGCTACCTCAAGGTGCCGCCGGAGTTGATCGTCGACTCGCGCGACATCGAGCAGTGGCCGCCGGAAGATGTGGTGCTCGTCTGCACCGGCTCCCAGGGCGAGCCCATGGCGGCGCTGTCGCGGATGGCCAATCGCGATCATCCGATCCGCATCGCCGAGGGTGACACCGTGTTGCTGGCATCGTCGCTGGTGCCGGGGAACGAGACCGCGGTCAACAAGGTGATCAACGGGCTCACCAGGTGGGGCGCTCGGGTCGTGCACAAGGGCAACGCCAAGGTGCACGTCTCCGGCCACGCGGCCGCAGGCGAGCTCCTCTATGTCCTCAACCTGACTCGACCCTCGAACTTCATGCCGGTTCACGGCGAATGGCGGCATCTGCGGGCGCACGCCAAGCTCGCCGCACTCACCGGTGTTCCCGACGACCACATCGTGATCGCCGAGGACGGCGTCGTGGTGGACCTGGTCGACGGCAGAGCGAAGATCGTGGGAGCGGTTCACGCCGGGTACGTCTATGTCGACGGCACCTCGGTGGGCGAGATCACTGACACCTCGCTGAAGGACCGCAGGATTCTCGGGGACGAAGGGTTCATCTCGGTGGTCGTCGTGGTCGACTCCGCCACCGGCAAGCTCACCGCCGGCCCCGAGATCCACGCACGAGGCTCCGGCATTGATCCGGCGCAGTTCGAGGAGTTCATTCCGCAGATCGAAAGAGCTCTTCAGGACAAGGCCGCGGATGGCGTGGTCGACATGCAGGAGATCCGCCGGGTCGTGCGCCGCACGGTCGGCCGTTGGGTCAGCGACACTTACCGTCGCCGACCCATGATCATTCCTGTCGTGCTCGAAGTCTGAGTCACTGAGCGGTACGGCAGGCACCTGAGCCTGCCGTACCCGCAGTCGCGGAACGAGACGGCAGAGGATGCACCGCAACAAGGTCCATGAAGTGGGCATTTCAAGCGTCCCTCCTGCGCATGAGCCAGCTGGCGGCCAGCAGGGGAAGAAGCGCGTACGACACCAGCACGGTGGCGGCGGCAGGCGGAGACAGAAGTGACCCGTACACCGACGTGGTGATGATGTCGCCGGTGATCTCGCGGGGAAGTGCACCGATCATGATCGAGCCCAGCCGTTCACTCCAGGGCTCCGGGATGTTGCCCACGACGATCGGAATCACGTAAATCAGACCCACCAACAAGGCGATCGCGCCGGTGGCGGAACGCAGAAGCGCGCCCAATCCCAAGCCAAGCAGCGCGAACACGACCACCGTGGAACTGGTGACGAGCAGGAGCGGGAGCTTGTCCGCGAACGAGGTCAGATAGACGCCGGAGAATCGGTCGCCAAGCACCCAACGCGAGACGAAATACGTCCCGAACACCGCCACCGGACCGATGACCAGGCTCAACACTCCGACCACGGCGGCCTTCGCAGCGAGAAGCGGCCATCTACGGGGGACGACCGTCAGGCTCGTCCTGATCAACCCGGTGGCGTATTCAGAGGTGACGGCCAAGGTGGCCAGGACGCCCATGCAAAGCTGCGGGACGATCACCAGAACCTCCTCCAGATCCGCTATCCGAGCAGTCGGACGCTGCTCCACGGGGGCGTCGTCGTACATGCCGGCTGCCATGGAGGCCAAGGCAAGGCCCAGAAGGATCGTGCCGAGACTGATGCCGACGATGAGATAGGAAGAGCGGACCGAACGGACCTTCAGCCACTCTGAGGCCAGAACACTCATACGTCCCTCCGCTTGAGCGAGATGAAACCGGCAACGAGCGCGACCACCGGGTAAGCCAGGAGGACCAGCAGCGCGGCCCAAGGCGGGAGAAGGCCGTCGCCAAGCCGGGACGAGAGGCGATCGCCGGCCAGTTGGGGAACCAGGTTCGGCAGCAGCAGTGATGCGGCGCGCGTGTTCCACGGCGAAGGCAGGTATACGACCACCCCGGGCAGGACGAACAGCAAGGCCACGACCGAGATGAGCGCGCCGGCTGTCGACCGCGTGGCCATGCCCAGGCCGAGCCCCACCAGAGCGAGCGCAGCCACCGAGATTCCCGCGGCCAACAGCTTCGGCACGTCGTCGGCCAGCGAAGTCTCGTTGAATCCCAGCCGGTGGTCGTGGGCGATCAGACGGCTCGCCGAATAGGTGATCAGAAGGATGACGTGAGCCGCTGTCAACGTGGCCAGGCCGACGACGACGGCCTTGGCCAGAAATAAGGCGCTGCGCCGCGGAACGACGGTAAGGCTGGTGCGAATCATCCCCGTCGCGTACTCGGACGTGACCGCCAGCACGCCGAGCACGGTGAGGCTCATCTGAAGGAGGGGCAGGAATGCCTGTTCCGGCGCGGCTGCCTGCAGCGTCCCTCGATCTTCGGCGAGGTTGCTGACGTAGAGCGTCCAGACCGCGCCGAGCACCGCCGTGAGAGCCGCCGCACCCATTGCGTGCCAGGTGGAAGTCACTGACCGCAGCTTCAGCCATTCGGCCAGCAGCGCCGCCCTCATCTCGCCGCTCCGAACTGGACGCTGCTCGCCGTCAGAGCCAGGTAGGCGTCCTCCAGCGAGGGGTAGCGCGCGGTCAGCTCGTCGACCGTGGAGTGCGCGACCAGCCGCCCCCGGCCGAGGATCACGATGCGTTCAGCGGTCAACGCCATCTCGCTCATGAGGTGACTGGAGAGCAGAACGGTCCGGCCCTCGGCGGCCAGTGACCGCATCAGGTCGCGGATCCAGCGCACCCCGTCGGGATCGAGGCCGTTGACGGGCTCGTCGAACAGCAACACGCCTGGATCGCCGAGCAGCGCAGCGGCGATGCCGAGTCGCTGCTTCATGCCGAGGGAGAAGCCGGCCACGCGTTTTCGTGCCACGCTCGCCAATCCGACCAGCTCAAGCACCTCGGCCACGCGTGTGGCGCCGATGCCGTTGGTGGCGGCCAGGCAGAGCAGATGGTTGTAGGCGCTGCGCCCGCCATGGACCGCGCTCGCGTCGAGCAGCGCCCCCACCTCGAACATGGGCTTGCGCAAGGAGGCATATCGTCGGCCGTCGACCAGAGCCTGACCCGAGGTCGGCGCGTCCAGGCCGAGAATCAGGCGCAGCGTGGTGGACTTGCCGGCGCCGTTGGGGCCGAGGAAGCCCGTCACGTGGCCCGGCTCGACCTTGAAAGACAGATCATCCACGGCGAGCGTGTCGGCGTAGCGCTTGGTGAGGTGCTGAAGTTCGATCACGCTGAAGAAGATGCGGCATGCCGGGCCGGCGGCGCATCAGACCACGGTTCGAACTTCAAGGTCAGACCCTGGGCTGACGTGCTCGGCTCGGCGAGAGGCTACCGTTCAACGCGTGAACGAGAGCCATCCCTTCTTCGCCAGGCGTTGGAGCCGCGGTCAGCTGATCGTGCTCGATCTGGTAGCAGGGCTGGGGTTCGCGTTCGTGTTCGTCACAGCGGCGGTCACCGCGCCTGGGATGCCGCCGTGGTTGAAGATCGCCCTCCCGTGCGGGCTGGGCCTGCCGTTGGCGGTGCGAAGGCTGTGGCCTGTGCCTGTCTTCTGTTTCACGCTGACGCTAGCAGTCTTCGCTGTTGCAGTTGACGTGGTGGGATACGCCTGCATCGCACCGGCGTATGCGATCTATATCGTGGCGATGTCCGACAGGTTCGGGGCCGTGGTGCCATCCTCGGCCATCGGCGTGGTCAGCATGGTCAGTGTGTTCGGACTGGTGGTCGCAGGTGGCGCGCCGCGCGGGGGCACGCCTGCTTGGCTCGTGCACATCGATCAGCCGCTGGTCGGCATCGCGGCGCTCGGCGGAGCCTGGACCATAGGGCGGGCCGTCCGCGAACGCAGGTTGTATGCCGCTCGTGAGGCCGAGCGAATGGCGGAGCATGCAGTGACGCAGGAAAGGTTACGTATCGCGCGGGAACTGCACGACGTCGTGACTCACAGCGTGGGATTGATCGCGGTCAAGGCCGGCGTGGCCAATCATGTGCTGGCGACCAGGCCGGAAGAAGCACACGACGCCTTGCGTGTGATCGAGACCGCCAGTCGGAGTGCTCTGGTGGAGATGCGCCATCTTCTAGGCATGCTCCGTTCGACCCGACTGCCAGATCTTGTTCCCGTTCCGGGCATCGCGGGTCTGGAGGGTTTGGTGGAGCAGGCCAGGCAAGCTGGGGTCGAGGTCGAGCTTGAACTCCGGATCGGCGGAGATGCGGCCGGCCAGGAGACTCCAGATCTGCGGGGTCAGGATGAAGGTACGCCACGGGGGCGGCCAGGAAGGAAGCCTGGCGAAGCAGGCGGGCCGCTTGACGGGGAACAGGCCATGCCGCGGGACGGTGACCGTGCCCCGGATGAAGGCTCGCTCGGAGGAGTCGTCGCCGCGAATGGAGTGGGGGAACGACGAGGAGGGGGTGCGGCGCAGCCAAGACGTTTGCCCGATGGCGTGGAACTGTCCGTGTATCGCATCGTGCAGGAGGCGCTCACGAACGTGGTCAAGCATGCCTCACCGACTCGCTGTCGGGTCTCTGTCGTAACGGACGGGGGCGAGGTGCGGATCGAGGTGGTTGACGAGGGCCCAGAAAGGCGCGTGTCGCCCGCGGAGGGCTCGGGTCACGGACTGATCGGGATGCGGGAGCGGGTCATGATGTACGGCGGAGTCTTCGAGGCGGCAAGTCTGCCCCGACGAGGGTTTCGTGTCTTCGCGCGTCTGCCGTATCAGGAGGTCTCGTGATCAAAGTGGTCGTCGCTGACGATCAAGCTCTGCTCAGGGGGAGCTTCACGATGCTCGTCGACTCCGAGCCTGACATGACAGTGGTGGGCGAGGCGTCAACCGGTGCTGAAGCAGTGGCGGTCGTCTTGGAGCATCGACCCGACGTGGTGCTGATGGATGTACGCATGCCGCACATGGATGGCATCGAGGCGACCCGGCGTATCGGGGATGTCTCGCGGGTGCTCGTGGTGACGATGTTCGACCTGGATGCGTATGTCTACGATGCGCTGCGGGCCGGTGCGAGTGGATTTCTACTCAAGGACACGCCGCCTGCTGACCTGCTCGCCGCTGTTCGTGTGGTTGCGAGCGGTGAGGCTTTGCTGGCGCCAACGGTGACGCGACGCTTGATCGAGGAGTTCACGAAGACCCCTGTGGCGCAGCGGCCACAGGGGTTGGACAGGGTGACGGAGCGCGAGAGGGAAGTGCTGCTGTTGATCGCTCGGGGGCTGTCCAACGGGGAGATTGCTGATCATTTGCAGTTGAGCTTGGCCACCATCAAGACACACATCGGCCGCTTGCTCGCGAAGGTGGGCGCTCGTGACAGAGCACAGTTGGTCATCGCGGCGTACGAGAGTGGGTTGGTTTCTGTAAGGCGGTGATGCGAGAGGGCCGGGATCGCTCAGCGCTACCTGTGCTCGTGGAACCGCTCACTCCAGCAGAGCCGCATCCCTCGCGTTGGGGCCTTCTGGGCAGTTGGCCGAGTTTCGGCGGCGGGTTCAGGCCGCTGCAGGAACCATCATCTGCCCCTATGCGTAGCAACCGATCTTGATCGATTCTCGGCTGGTTAGGGCCTTATGTGAGGTGAAGGGCAGGGGGCTACTGATCAGGTTCGAATCATGGCTACGTCGTTAAGACGTGGGCGAAGGCTCCGCCGCTGAGGGTGTTCGTGTTTCTCGGCTTCAGGGGGGCGGCGCCGGGCGATTCGCGTCATCCGGGCCAGGGATAGACCTGTTCGACAGGGAAGTGTTTTCGTCGATTGGGCCCCATCGAGCAGCGGCAGGAGAACCTGTTTTCCGCCGGGGCGGGCCGGTGTCACCTCGGGGTTTCTGCTGGAGCCGTGTGATGTTGGTGCTCTGGCGTTTGATGCATGTCCGGTTTCAGAGTGGGGCGGCTGGCGTTGTTGGCCGTTGGCTTGATGGGAGGGCAGGGCCGGCGGGGAGCGGCATGGGGGCGCACTGAGGGGAGATGCTGCCCGTTACAGGCTCAGGTTGACCGTGATGAAGGCAGATGTCCCTTCGGGGTGGAGGGGACTTGGTGGGGCTCGTCGTCTGCTCGGCGGATGGGGGCAGGGCTTGTACGGCTCGTGGGTCTTTGGTGTGCCTGCCGATGGCGGGTTCCTGCAGCATTGCCCGAGCTGGAGGGGCGGCCCGCGCGGGCACAGGTGTAGGGGTTGGTGCTCGCGCGGGCCGGAGCGGAGGAACCGGTAGGTGCCCGCGCGGGCAAAGTGGAGGGGGATTCTAAGTGCCCGCGCGGGTGTTCAATGGGATCCGATGTTGGATCGATCTGTCCTACTTCGAACAGGTGGGTGTGGAACTGTTCGCTGTTTCGGCTTGCTCAGGGTGAAGATTACTAGCCGGTGGCCTAGTTGTGGGAGTGAATTCTTATCTTGATGCCGGTGGAATGGTGAAGGTGGGCGGTTCGCGGTGAGTGGGGCTAAGTGCTTTCTTTTGCGTCTTATGCGGAAGTGTCGCAAGTTTGAGGGGATTGTCTAGTGGGGTTGCGTCTTTTTGAGGGGTCTGGGTTGTGTGGGGTGGAGGGTGAGGGGTGCTGGGGAGGGAGGTCTTCTTCGGCTTGTGCTTCGGCCAAGACCTGTGCCCATGTTCCGTCTTCGGTCCAGCGTTTGTATCGTTCGTAGCAGGTTTGCCAGGGGCCGTAGCATTTTGGGATTTGTCGCCAGGTTGATCCGGTATCAAAACGCCAAAGGATTCCGTTCACTACTTGCCGGTGTCCACGCCAGGGGCGGCCGGGGCCTGCGCCGGACGGGAGTAGAGGGGCGATTCGGTCCCATGCTTTGTCGGTCAAGTCGCTACGTGTTGCCACGGCTCACTATTTAAGCGGGATCCGGGGGGAGTGGTAAGGGGCTCCTTGGAGCGCTCTTCGACTGGAAGTGTGTGAGCGGGGCGGGGACGGTGAAAAGGCATGGGTATTTGGGGTAGATCGCAGGTTTTTCAAGGCTGATGTCGTTGGGGTCTGATGGGGTGATCGGATCGCTTTGTGGTATCTAGTGTGCGCATGTAGAAATGCCTCGAGGCGCGCTTGAGGTGAGGGCGAGTGAGGGTGAAGTGCGCCAGCTGAGGGGAGGGTGCGGTTCTGCTGATGCATGAGGGGCTTGTTCTGATTGGGGTGTGACTGCTTAGGTCGGGGTGACTCTCCGGTGTGGGTAGAGCGTGCTGGCCTTGCTAAAGCGGGAAGGGAGTGGCGCTGGACCGGTTGGGCGTGCAGCGCTCGTCGTTGTGGTTTGCATGCCAGAAGTTTGAATGCGCTCGGTGTGGACTAGCTGTGCCTCAGGGCCTTGCGTGGATGGCTAACCGGGAATGGCCGCTGATGGCTGGTTTCGTTGGTTAAGGGGGAGGTCCATCGACTTTTTGGGGGAGTGTTGAGGGGCTTGGATGCCTGTGCTGGGCGGCGTGTCTGATGGGTGTTGCCATGGTGGGGGGCGGTAGCAGGCGGGTGGGGCCTGGAGGACCGCTGGGCGGAGGAGGGGACGAGAGAGGTGGCCTCTCGGTTCTCGTGGTGGCGGTGGACGAAAAGTAGATTTGTTCTATGAGTGATGTACGGGTGGTGTTTCGGAAGTACGGCGGGGCGTTGCACTGGAACCATCCAGGCACGGTGCTCGGAGACGATCAATATGGGGTTTGGGTGGCCGTGCCCGGAGGGACGGTTGCCCGCAAGGGGGACGGGCCGGCCGTCACCTGGGACAACCACGCGATCATGCTGTTCCCGCGGGATGCCTGGTGGGCGGCATCGTTCAATGCGGCACCGCATCGCACTGAGGTCTATGTGGACGTCACCACGGTTCCCGAGTGGCGGGATGACGAGGTCACCATGTTCGATCTCGATCTCGACGTGATCAGGAAGCGGGATGGGCGGCTCATTCTCGACGATGAGGACGAGTTCGCCGAGCATCAGGTGGTGCTGGGGTATCCGCCGGAATTGATCGCGGGGGCGGAAGCGAGTGCGCGGTGGCTGATGGATGCGGTCGGGGCTCGTAGAGGGCCGTTCGGGGGAGCGCACGTGAAGTGGCTTGCGATGATGGAGTGAGTGCCGTCGGTCCGGACGGTGGGTGGAGTGGGGGCAGGCTCAGGCTTGCGCCGGCGGCTGATACGGCGGGGTGTGTTGGGGTGTCGGCTGGGGCCGCTGGCACTCCTCAGGTGGTGAGCTTGGGTTTCGAACGGGGATGGTCAGTGGGGGCCAGGGGAGCGCCTGGTCTGTTGTAGGGAGCTTGCGCTCGTCGAGGTGCGGTGGGTTGCGTTTCCTGGCTTGCTGTTGGGGAGCAGCTGGTTGCAGCTGCCGGTGCGCGCGCTGATAGGTGAGCGTCTGTCCGTCTATGGCTGCGCCAATGCGGGCAGACGATGATCGTGATAGGGCAGTCTGTGGCCTTCACCAGGTGGGCGAGCACACTGGGTGATGGATAGCACTTACCAGGTAGGCGAGCACGCTGGGTGATGGATGGCACTGGGCGGTCGATCATCGCTTGGGGCATCGGCTCGCAGGGTGAGCTTTCAGGGATCTCGTGCGGGCTCTCCGTTGTGTGGAATCGGGGGCTTGGAGATCGACGCGTGCCTGGTGCGTGGCTGCTCTGCGACGGTGCTCATTTGGCGACAGGGACATGGGCGGGTGAGGAGGGGGGATTCCGCTGAGCTGGGCCTTTCATCCTGAGGGTGAGGTGCCGAGCCATGGCTTGGTGCTACTGCTTAGGTGGTTCCGTGTTTTCGGTGGATTGTCGGCGGCTGCCCTGGTGGGGGCCAAGCACGGGCTCGCTTTGGGGTGGTTCGAACGGTGATCGGTTGGTGGTGCGCGGTCGGGCTTTGGGGCTGGTGCGGGCCGTTGGGGTGTGGCTATTGGGAGAGGCGGAGCGCGGTGGCTATGGCGGACAGGCGGTGGGGGGACGCCAGGCCTGCGTGGTAGAGGTGGAATTCTGAGGCGCCGGCATCGGCGTAGATCTTCAGTTGTTCGGCCAGGGCGGCTGCCTCGGCGGGGCGGGGTGGGAGGGCCAGGACGTAGGCGCCTACTCGTTGGCCGGGGGTGCACAGGTTCGCCAGGGCTGTGAGGCGGGCGGCGTCGGTGTGAATGTCGCCCCAGCAGTTGCCCACGAGGACGTTCAGGTTGGGGTCGCCTGAGGGGAGGGCTGCGAAGGCGCCGGTGGCCCAGGGGTTCGGGTCGGCGTGCAGCGTGATGGGGATGTCTGGTGCGGTTCGCCGGGCGGCGGAGATGAGGCGGTGGCGGAGGGAGGCTGACAGTCTCACCCTGGTTGCTCTCACCTCGTCGGCCAGGGGGCCGAGGGCGAGGTCCATCGTGTCGATGTGGTGGCCGGAGGCGGGATGGCCGGGGGTGCCCGAGGCGGTGGGGGTGCGGACTGTGGTGCTTTGAGGTGGCCGGGCAGCACTCTCTGCCGCTGCGCCCTGGGTGCTTGACGTTGGATGCTCTGGGGCTCGGGGCGGCGAACCTGGGGTTTCCGGGGCTCGGTTGTCTGAGGTGAGAGTTCCCGAGGCTTGGGGCTTCAAGGCGTGGGTCTCTGGGGTGAAGGTCCGTGAGGCGTGGGTCTCTGGGGTGAAGGTCTGTGAGGCTTGGGTCTCTGAGGTGAGGGTCCGCGGGGCTTCGGTCCCTGAAATGGGGGTCTCTGAGGACGGGGTTTCTGAGGTTGGGCGACCGGAAGCTGATGTCTCCCAGGGTGACGTCTTCGAGGTTGAGGGATCGGAGGCTGAGGGCTCTGGAGTGGGGGATTCCACGGCTGAGGGCGACGGGGTTGGGGTGTCCGCGAGCGGGGTGCCTGGACCTGTGGAGGGGGGTTTCGGGGGGCGGGGGGCGTTCTCGATGGTGGTGACGATGGGGGTGTCGAGGGTGGCGCGGATTTGGGGGGCGGTTTGTGGAGGGTATCGGGGAGCGCAGATCGTGCAGAAGCACAGTGAGAGGAGGGCGGCGTCGGTGGCAGTCCAGTCGGCGCCGGACGTCTTCTCGTGCACGCCCTGATGCCCGAACCCCATCGGCCCGCACGCCTCCAGGATCAGGCCGTCCGGTTCGGCGAGGGTGAGGATCTCCGTGACGAGGGTCTCGCAGTACGCCAGGACCTCCTCGTGCGCCGGGCAAAGGGCGTACGGGTACGGGTCGCCGAAGGCGTTGCGCACGGTCACGTCGGGGAACCGGGTGCCCAGGTAGGAGTTGTGGGTGAGGACGACCCAGGCGTGGACCTTCAGGCCGGCCTGGCGCAGGGCCGTCTGGGCCTGGAGGTAGGCGTCCGGCGGGGTCCAGGTGGGGGCGGCGGGGACCAGGCGGGACCAGGCATGGGGACGGATCGGCAGGTAGAAGGCCGAATGGGGGACGTCCAGGACGCGGTGTGCCGGGTGGTACGGGGTGGCGGCGCGGGTGGAGTGGTAGCCGGCGGCCAGGGCGATGGTGTCAACCCCCAGCCGGGCCAGGCGGGCGGGGGCGGCCGGGTCGCCGACGACGTCCCAGGGGTAGACGTAGGCGACGTTCACCAGCGGGGGATCTTCGCGGAGAAGGAAGGCTCGATGCGCCGCATGTAGGTCGTGTCGTCGCGGGCGCGGATGCCGCAGGTCTCGTACTGCTCGTGCATGACCGCCAGCGCGTCGCGGTCCAGTTCGACGCCCAGGCCCGGGCCGGCGGGCACCGGTACGGCGCCGTCGACGAAGCGCAGGCTGCCGGGGAACACCACGTCCTGGCCGTCCTGCCAGGGGGTGTGGGTGTCGCAGGCGAAGGTCAGGTTCGGGGTGGCGGCGGCCAGGTGGGTCATCGCGGCCAGGCTGATGCCGAGATGGGAGTTGGAGTGCATCGACAGGTCCAGGCCGAAGGTGCCGCAGAGGGTGGCGATGTGCGCGGATCGCACGAGGCCGCCCCAGTAGTGGTGGTCCAGCAGGAGCACGCCGATCGCGCCGGCGGCGATGGCGGGGGGCAGGTGTTCGGGGGTGACGACGCACATGTTCGTGGCGAGCGGCATCGGGACGGCCCTGGCCACCTCGGCCATGCCCGCGATGCCCGGCGTGGGGTCCTCCAGGTACTGCAGGACGCCGTCGAGTTCGCGGCCGACGCGGATGGACGTCTCGACGGTCCAGGCGGCGTTGGGGTCCAGGCGGAGGGGGATGCCGGGGAACGCCTCGTGCAGGGCGCGGATGCCGGCGATCTCCTGGTCGGGCGGGAGGACGCCGCCCTTCAGCTTGATCGAGGAGAAGCCGTGCTCCTTGATCAGGAGGGCGGCCTGCGCCACCAGGGCCGCCTCGTCGAGGGCCGGGCCGAAGCGGTCGGGGTCCGCGCCGGGGTGGCCGGCCCACTTGTAGAAGAGGTACGCGCTGTAGGGGACGGCGTCGCGGACACGGCCGCCGAGCAGGTCTGCGACGGGCACGCCGGCCGCTTTGCCGCGGATGTCCAGGCAGGCCACCTCGAAGGGGGAGAAGACCCGGTCGACGCTCTTCTCCTTGGTGGCGACGCCGGTCAGTCCGTGCAGGTCGGTGACGACGTCGCCGACGGTGGCCGCGACGCGGGCGTACATCTCGTTGGTGGCGTGGACGTCGAGCCCGAGCAGGACCTGCGCGCACTCGCGGACCTTGGTGAGGTGGCCGAGGTCGCCGTAGGTCTCGCCCAGTCCGGACAGGCCCTCATCGGTGACGATCTCGACGATGGTCCGCAGGGCCCACGGCTCGTGCACGCCGGCGGCGTTCAGGAGGGGCGGATCCCGGAAGGCGACCGGGGTGACGTGGATCTGCCGGATAATCAATTCAGAAACCGCCGTCCATATATGTGAACAATAGCCAGATTTGTGGACAGGTTGCCGCAACTGTAAGAATCGGGCCGAGAAAGTGTCAAGACTCCGAAGGGCCACTCGATGATCTACGGATACGACCCCAGGACCGGTGAGACCGTGGGCAGCGGCCTGCCCGAGACCGACGGCGCCGGGGTCGACTTGATCGTCTCCGCGGCGACGGCCGCCGGCGCCGCGTGGCGCGCGACCCCGGCGGACGAGCGGGCGGCGGCGCTGGAGGCCGTCGCCGACGCGCTCATCGCGCACGCGGACGAACTGTGGCGACTCGCCGACCAGGAGACCGCGCTCGGCGAGGTGCGGCTGCGTGGCGAGGTGGCGCGTACGGCCGGCCAGTTCCGGCTCTTCGCCCAGGTCGTCAGGGACGGCGGCTACCTGGAGGCCGTCATCGACCACGCGGACCCGGCGCTCACGCCGCCGCGGCCGGACGTGCGGCGGATGAACCAACCGCTGGCGGGGGTCGTCGCGGTGTTCGCGGCCGGCAACTTCCCGTTCGCGTTCTCGGTGGCCGGTGGGGACACCGCCTCGGCGCTGGCTGCGGGGTGTGCCGTGGTGGTCAAGGCGCATCCGGGGCATCCGAACACGTCCGAGCGGGTGGCGAAGATCGTACGGAACGCCCTGCCCTATCCGGATCTGCTCGGGCTGGTGCAGGGGATGCGGGCGGGCGCCGACCTGGTACGCCACCCGCGGGTGGTCGCGGCCGGGTTCACCGGGTCGGTGGCGGGCGGCAAGGCGATCCAGAAGCTGATCGACGAGCGGGAGACGCCCATCCCCTTCTACGGCGAGCTGGGCAGCGTCAACCCCGTCGTGGTGCTGCCGTCGGCGCCGGCGCAGGAGGTGGCGAGCGGGTTCGCGGCGTCGCTGACCCTGGGGGTCGGGCAGTTCTGCACGAACCCGGGGCTCGTGTTCGTGCCCGAGGACGACGAGTTGCGCAAGGCGCTGGTCGCGGCGGTGGAGGGCACCAGCGGCGGCCCCATGCTGGCCGAGCGGATCAGGGACGGGTATCTGGGCGGGCTCGGCCGGCTCGGCGAGCTGACCCTGCTGGCGGAGGGGAAGCCGGGAGAGGGGGCCTGGGCGGTGGCGCCCAAGGTGTTCACGACCGATCTGGAGTCGTTCGGCGAGCGGCTGCCGGCGATCGCGGAGGAGTGCTTCGGGCCGGCGGCCGTCGTGGTGACCTATCGGGAGGTCGCGGAGCTGAGGAGGGTGCTGGAGCGGCTGGAGGGGTCGCTCACGGCGACCGTCCACGGCGGTGATCCGGACGAGGCCGAGGAGATCGTCGAGGTGCTCGGCCGGAAGGCGGGGCGGCTGATCTGGAACGGCTGGCCGACCGGGGTGGCGGTCTGCTGGGCGATGCACCACGGCGGGCCCTGGCCTGCCTCGACGTCGGCGTACACGTCGGTGGGGGCGACGGCGATCGGGCGGTGGGTGGCGCCGGTCGCCTACCAGGACTGGCCCGAGGCGCTGCTCCCGGACGAGCTCAAGGACGCCAACCCCCTCGGCATCCCGCGCCGGGTGGACGGCCGCCCGCAGACGACGTGACAGGCCGCCCGCGGACGACGTGACGGGCCGCCCGCGGACGACGTGACGGGCCGCTCCCGGACGACGTGACGGGCCGCCCTCGGATGGCGTGACGGGCCGCCTGCGGTCGTGGAGAGCGGGCCCGCCATGGCCGACCGCCCCCGACAGGCGCGCCGGGTCAGGAGGTGGCCAGTTCGAGGCCCCTCGTGGTGAGGCGGCGCAGGGCGGCCAGGTGCTCGGGGGCCGGGTCGGTCAGGGGGGCGCGGACGCCGCCGACGTCCAGCCCCCGCATCCGTACGCCTGCCTTGACCAGCGAGACCGCGTACCCCGGAACCAGGTCGCGCAGCTCCACCAGCGGCAGGTAGAACCCGGTGAGCAGCCGTCGCACGAGCGGGTCGTCCCCGCCCGTCACCGCCCGGTGGAAGGCCAGCGCGATCTCGGGCGCGAAGGCGAACACGGCGCTGGAGTACAGGCTCACCCCGAGCCCCCGGTAGGCGGGCACGGTCAGCTCGGCGGTGGGCAGTCCGTTGAAGAACGTGAACTCCCCGGCGGGCGCGGCCGCCCGGACGGTCAGGATGATGCGCTGGAGCAGGTCGAGGTCGCCCAGCCCGTCCTTGAAGCCGATCACGTTCGGCAGGGCGGCGAGCTCGGCCACGGCGGCGGGGGAGAAGCGCGCGTTGGCCCGCTGGTAGACGACGACCGGCAGGTCGGTGGCCGCCGCGACCTCGCGCACGTACCGCACCAGCCCCGCGGGCGGGGCGCTGACCAGGTACGGCGGCAGCAGCAGCAGCCCGTCGGCCCCGCTGTCGGCGGCGGCCCGCGCGGTGGCCGTGGCGGTGGGCAGCGGCCCGCCCGCGCCGCCGAACACGGGCACGCGCCCGCCCGCCGCCGCCACCGACGTGGTCATGACCTTGACGTAGTCGGCGAGGTCGAGGGCGTTGTACTCACCGGTGCCGCAGGCGGCGAACACTCCTCCCGCCCCGGCCGCGACCCCGGCGGCGACGTGCTCGGCCAGCACCGGCTCCGAGACGGCGCCGTCGCCGTCGAAGGGGGTCACGGGAAAGAAGAGAACACCATCCAGCCGCATCGGCAGTCCTTCCGAACAAGGGGTCTAGCGGATGCCCTCCCTGCGCAGAGTGGCAGCCAGCTTGCGGGTGTGCTTGATCACCGCTTCGGTGACGCGCTCGATCTCGGCGGGCGGCAGCGCGGCGGGCATCGAGCAGCTGATCGCGTCGGTGGCCGGGATGCGGTAGTCGACCGCCACGGCCACGCAGGCCACGCCGGGGGTGCCCTGCTCGCGTTCGAGGGCCCAGCCGCGGGTGCGGACCTGGTCGAGCTCGCCGGTCAGCTTGGCCAGGTCGGTGATGGTGTGCTCGGTCAGCGCCCGCAGCGGGTCGGGCAGCAGGGCCACGACCTCGTCGTCGGTGAGCTGGGCGAGCAGCACCTGGCCGAGCGCGGTGACGTGGGCGGGCAGCCGCCGGCCCACCCTGGGGATCACGTGACCGGCCTCGCGCGACTCGCGGGTGGCCAGGTAGAGGACGTGGGCCTCGTCCCTGCGGGCGAAGTGCACGGTCTGGCCGATCTCGTCGCGCAGGTCCTCCAGGGTCTCCTGGGCGAAGCGCAGGGCCGGGTCCTTGTCGAGGTAGGCGGTGCCGGTCAGCAGGGCGTGCGGCCCGATCCCGAACGCCGACCTGGTCGTGTCGGTCTCGACCCAGTTGAGCTCGACGAGGGTGCGCATGAGGGCATGCAGGCTGCTGCGCGGGAAGCCGGTGCGCCGCTGGAGGTCCGACAGCGTCATGGGGGCGGCGGACTCCGCCAGGGTCTCCAGGATGCGTACGGTCCGCTCGGCGGACTTGACCAGCTGTGGCTCCATACTCGTCCCATCTCGGCGGCGGCGTCAGGGTGTCAGGATATGGGATCCCATCCAGATACATGGACATCAACCCTTGATCGCGCCACTTGTCAGACCCCGCATGAACTGCCGCTGGAACGCCAGGAACGCGATGATCGACGGCAGCAGCGCCAGCAGCGAGGCCGCGAGCAGCACGCCGATGCCGACCTCCTCGTCGGAGCGGAGCGAGCGCAGGGCGATGGGCAGGGTCCAGGTGCTGGAGTCCGTCGAGACGATCAGCGGCAGCAGGTACTGGTCCCAGATCATGGTGAAGCCGAAGACGCCGATCACGCCGAGCGCCGGCCGGCACAGCGGCACGACGATCGTCGCGAAGACGCGCAGCTCGCCCGCGCCGTCGATGCGGGCCGCCTCCTCCAGCTCGACCGGCACCTCCTTCATGAACTCCGTCATGACCAGGATCGAGAAGCCCCAGGCGCCGACGGGCAGGATCATCCCGGCGTACGTGCCGATCAGGTTGAGGTGCAGGACGGGCAGGTCGGCCAGGACGAGCGACAGCGGGATCGCGATGATCTCCTCGGGCAGCATCATCGTGGCCAGCATGAGCAGCATCACGACGGTCATGCCGCGGAACCTCTTGCGCGCCAGCGCGTACGCCGCGAACACGCTCACCAGCAGTTGCAGCAGCAGCCCGAACCGCACGATGACGAAGGAGTTGAGCAGGTACAGGTAGACGTTCTTCTCCCCGGCCCGGACGAAGTTCTCCAGCGTCAGGTCGTCCGGCCACAACGAGAAGGACGTCGGGTCGAGCGTCCTGCTGAACGCGCTGACCAGCAGCCCCGCCAGCGGCCCGGTGAAGACCAGGACCATCGCCGAGTAGAGCACGACCTTCGCGACGGTGGCCGCCGGCCCCTTGCGCGCCGCCAGGCCCAGGGCGCTGTCGAACCTCATGTCGCCTGCCTCCTGCGCAGCGCCTGCACGACGAGGGTGAGCGCCAGCGTGGCCAGGAAGAGCACGATCCCGCCCGCCGCGGCCACCCCCAGCTCGTTCTTCTGGAAGCCGAGCTTGTAGATCAGCGTCATCAGCACCTCCGACGAGCCGTTGGGGCCGCCGTTGGTCAGCACGTAGACCTCGACGAACACCCGCAGCCCGCGGATGGCCGCCAGCGTGAACAGGATCCAGAACACCGGCCGCAACGTCGGCAGCGTGATGTGCCGCAGCCGGTGCCGGGTGGCGGCGCCGTCGACGGCGGCGGCCTCGTACAGGCTGCGGTCCACGCCGACCAGGCCGGCCAGGAAGATCATCATGTCGTACGGCGTCCCGCGCCAGACGCTCATCAGCATGATCGACCACAGCGAGGAGTCCTCGCTGCCCAGCCACGGCTGCGGATCGACGCCCACCCAGCCGATGACGACGTTGAGCAGGCCGGTGTCGCCCGGATGGAACATGATCCGCCACACCTCGGCCACCGCCGCCATCGTGGTGACGACCGGGAGGAAGGCCGCGGTCCTGACGAACCACAGATAGTGGGCGGGCCCCTCGATGAGCAGCGCGAGCACGAGCCCGAGCAGGAGCGAGCCGACCGTGGTGCCCAGCGCCAGCACGAGGCTGTGCCAGGCGGCCGAGACGAACGCGTCGTCCGCGACGATCGTGCGGTAGTTGCCGAGGCCGACCCATTCGTCGGAGGCGTACTGGACCTTGTTGAAGCTCTTCCACAGGCCGAGGGCCATCGGGATGAACTTGAAGTAGAGGAACAGCAGCAGGGCGGGCGCGAGGAACAGCCAGGCGACCGGCGTTCCGCGCCGCCGCGCCCGCCCGGCGCGGCGGCGCCGGGCGGCGGTCGTGGCCGGTTTCCCCATGACGGTCGCGGTCATGACGCCTTCTGGCTCCGCAGTTCCTGGTCGAGCCTGGTGGTCAGCTCGGCCATCCTGGCCTTGACGTCGGCGCCGCAGTCGGCCCACACGGTGTTGATGACGTCGGCCGAGTCCTGCCGGATGGGCGCCCAGTTGGGCACCGGCGGCGCGTAGACGGCGTGCTCGTAGGACTGCTGGAACACCTTCCAGCGCGGGTCCCGCCGCTCGGCGGCCAGGTCGACGCCCTTGTTCACGGGCAGGCGGACGATGGCGCCGTTGGCGTCCTTGTTCATGCCGATCCGCTGGCCTTCGGGGGAGATCGCGAACTCGGCGAACCTCTTCTGGGCGTCGGCCATGTCCGAGCCGACCATGAGGTAGACGTTCTCGCCCTCGCCGAGGGTGCCGGGGCCGCCGGACGGGCCCTTGGGCACCGGCAGAACCTCGATCCTGTCGGTCCCGAGGCTCTTGACGAACCGGGCCAGCACGTACGGCCCGACCAGGTAGATGCCGCCCTGCCCCTTCTCGAACACCTCGTGCGTGACGGTGGTGTCGTTGCTCACCGCGCCCGGATTGACGGTCTTGCTCTTGCAGAACTGGTCCTGGAGGAACTGGACGGCCTCGACGGTCCTGGGGTCGTCCGTCATCGCGGCGAACCTGCCGGGGCCGGTGGGCTTCACGAAGTCGCCGCCGTTGGCGTAGATGAGGGAGGAGGCGTACCAGGAGGCGTAGCCGCGTTTGGTGCCGGCCGGGATCACGAGGCCCGCGGTGTCCTGCCGTCCGTCGCCGTCCGGGTCCTTCTCGGTGAAGGCGCGGGCCAGCGCGGCCAGGTCGGCCCAGGTCGCCGGCGGTCGCATGCCGAGCTTCTCCCGCCAGTCCTTGCGCACGATGAGCGCGAAGGCCTGCGCGGAGAAGGGCGCGCCGTAGAACTTGCCGTCGGAGCCGGTGGCCGCCTTCCAGGCCAGGTCCGAGAGCTGGTCGCCGCCGGCCAGCCGGCCCTTGTCGACCTCCTGCAGCCAGCCCTGCGAATGCATGTTGCCGAGTTGGGCGGTGTCGTTGATGACGATGTCGGGAAGCGCCTTCTGGGCGGCCTGCTGGTTGAGTTTCGTCTCGAAGTCGTCGAAGAGCGCGACGACTTTGGTCCTGACCCCCGCGGCCTTGGTGAATGCGTCGGCGAGTTTCACCGCCGTCTTCGCGGAGTCGGAGTCGGGCGCCTGCCTGATCCAGATCTCCAGCGTGTCGTTCGTGCTCGATCCCCCGGAACCGCAGCCCGTCAGCGTTGCGGCCAGGGCCGCGGCGAGGGCGGCCCCCAGCAAACGGCGTGACATCAGACCGCCTCCCGTTCACATACGTGGACACGTGTCGTGTGTATGAACTTGTTCCTGTGAAGGTAACTATTGCGGGACAAGGTGGTCAATATTCAAGTATGTGAATTTGAATCAGAATTGTGTACAACGGTGGACATGCGCATTCTGATGACCGGCGCCGCGGGAAAAGTCGGCACGCTGCTCCGTCCCCGGCTCGCCCGTCCAGGCCGTACGCTGCGGCTCTCCGACCTCCGGCCGGTCGAGCCGGGCCCGGACGAGGAATGGGCGGGCGCCGACCTGGCCGACCGCGCGGCCGTGGCCGAGGCCGTGAAGGGCGTGGACGCCGTCCTCCACCTGGGCGGCCAGAGCCGCGAGCACCCGTGGGAGGACATCGTCCGCGCCAATGTCCACGGCACCCAGGTCCTCATGGAGGCCGCCAGGAACGAGGGCGTGCGGCACCTGGTGCTCATGGGCAGCCATCACGCGGCCGGCTTCCACACCAGGCCGCGGGACGGCTCCGACCTGCCCGACTACGCCTTCCCGCGTCCCGACACCTTCTACGGCGTCAGCAAGGTCGTCATGGAGGCCCTGGGCAGCCTGTACCACGACCGGTTCGGCATGAACGTGACCGTGATCAGGCTCGGCACCTGCAACGAGGGCTCGGCCGACACCCGCGGCCTGGCCACCTGGATCTCGCCCGGCGACCTCGCCCGCCTGGTGGAGGCCGCGCTGGTCGCGCCCGGCTACCACGTCGTCTGGGGCGTCTCCGGCAACGCCCGCCGGTGGTGGTCGCTGGCGGAGGCCCGCCGCCTCGGCTACGAGCCCCGGGATGACTCAGAGCCCCAGGCGGCCGCCCTCGTCGCCGAGCACGGCGAGCCCGACCTGTCGGACCCGGTGCACGACCGCGCGGGCGGGGTGTTCACGCTCAACGAACTCGGCGGCTCCTGGTAGGCAAACGGTTGCAGGAACCTTGACGCCGGGACCGCCGAAGGTCAAGGTTGGCTTTGGCAACCGCTTGCAAGGAGGACGGCCATGTCGGTGACGATCAAAGACGTCGCCCGCGCCTGCGGCGTGCACGTGTCGACCGTCTCGCGCACGTTCTCGGCGCCGCACCTGGTCAATCCTGCCACGCGGAACCGGGTGCTGGCCGCCGCCGACGACCTCGGCTACCGGCCCAACAGGGCGGCCAGGGCGCTGACCACCGGCCGCACGTTCAACCTCGGCCTGATCGTCGCCGACATCGCCAACCCCTTCTTCCCGCCGCTGATCAAGGCCGCGCAGGCGCAGGCGCGGGGGCGCGACTACCACGTCTTCGTGGCCGACACCGACGAGGATCCGCGGGTCGAGGAGGAGCTGATCCGCACGTTCGCCAAGCAGGTGGACGGCGTGCTGCTGTGCAGCCCCCGGCTGTCCAACCGGATGATCGAACGCCTGGCGGAGGACGTGCCGTTCGTGCTGGTCAACCGGCGGATCAAGGGCATGCCCGCGGTGCTGATGGACGTCGGCAAGGGCGCCAGGCTCGCACTGGAGCACCTGGCCGGGCTCGGCCACCGCAGGATCGCCCTGCTGTCCGGCCCGCCCGGATCGTGGACCAGCAACGAGATGCAGGCCGCCGCGGCCGAGATGCCGGGCCTCGACCTGCTCTTCTTCGGCCCCAACCAGCCCACCGAGTCCGGCGGCCTGGCCGTGGCGCCGGAGGTGGCCGCCTGCGGGGCGACCGGCGTGCTGGCCTACAACGACCTCGTCGCGCTCGGCCTCATCGAAGGGCTCACCGCGATGGACGTCGAGGTGCCGGGCCGGGTCAGCGTGATCGGGTTCGACGACATCCTGCCGGGGCGGCTCGGCCGGCCCAAGCTCACCACGGTGGCGATGCCCGCCGCGGTGGCCGGGCGGATGGCGGTCGACCTGCTGTTGCAGTCAGAGGGCGAGGGCGCGGTGATCAACCTGGACACCGGCCTCATCGTCCGCGAGTCCACGGGAAGGGCCCAATCATGATCTTCGGAACGCTGCCGTCGGGGCAGACCGTCGAGCGCGTGGAGCTGTCGTCCGGACGGCTGCGCGCCGAGGTGCTGACCTACGGCGCCGTCCTGCGCTCGCTGGAGGTCGCCGGCCTCGACGTCGTGCTGGGCCTGGACACGCTGGAGGACTACCGAACCCGCAGCCGCTACTTCGGCGCCGTGGTCGGCCGCTACGGCAACCGCATCGCCGGCGGCCGTTTCACCCTCGACGGCCGCGAGCACCGCCTGCCGGTCAACAACGGCCCCAACAGCCTGCACGGCGGCGCCGAGGGCTTCGACGGCAAGGTCTGGACGGTCACCGCCCGCACCCCCGCCTCCGTCACCCTCGAACTGACCAGCCCCGACGGCGACCAGGGCTACCCCGGCACGCTCACCGCCTCGGTCACCTACACCCTGGAGGACGACGCCCTCCGCCTCGACTACGCCGCCGAGACCGACGCGCCGACCGTGCTCAACCTCACCAACCACTCCTACTTCAACCTGGCCGGCGGCGGCGACGTGCTCGGCCACGTGGTCAGGCTGGAGGCCGCCCACTACCTCCCGGTGGACGACGGCAAGATCCCCACCGGGGAGCTCGCGCCGGTCAAGGGCACCCCCTTCGACTTCACCGAGCCGCACGCGGTGGGCGAGCGGATGGGCGGCGCCTACGACCACTGCTACGTGCTCGACGGCGACATCGAGGTCAGCGCGGGCGGCCTGACCATGCGGGTGACCACCACCGAGCCGGGCGTGCAGTTCTACACGGGCGGCATGCTCGACGGGGTGGCCACGCCGTACGGGCCGTTCGCCGGGTTGTGCCTGGAGACCCAGCACTTCCCCGACTCGCCGAACCAGCCGCACTTCCCCTCCACCGTGCTGCGGCCCGGCGAGCGCCACACCTCCTCCACCACCTACCGCTTCACGGCCTGACCCCGCGCAGCTCCGTCGCGGCCTTGATGACCAGCAGCGCCACGTCGTCGTGCGACGGCTCCTGGGCGAACGTCTCGACCGCGTGCCGCACGCGTTCGGCCACCGCGTGGGCGCTCAGGCCGCGGCAGGTGGACAGCAGCGCCGACAGGCCGTCGTCGTCGTCGAGCAGCCGGTCGCCGTCGCGCCGCTCGGTCACGCCGTCGGTGACGCACAGCAGCACCTCCTCCGGCGCCAGCTCGAACGTCTCGACGTAGAACCTGGCGCCGGCCTCGACGCCGAGCAGCAGTTGCGGCGCGGCCACCGTGTCCACCGCGCCGTCGGCGCGCAGCAGCAGCGGCGGCGGGTGCCCGGCCGACGCGATCGTGCACAGCGCGCCGCCCTGAGGCAGCGGGATCAGCTCGCCGCACAGCAGGCTGAGGAACCGGCCGTCGTCGCCCTCCTCCAGCAGGGCCTGGTTGAGCCGGTCGAGGATGTCGGCCACCGTGTAGTGCTCCTTGGCCAGCAGCCGGACGGCGTGCCGGGCCAGGCCGGTCACCGCGGCCGCCTCGGGGCCGCTGCCGCACACGTCGCCGAGGGCGAAGCACCAGTGGTCGGAGACGGTGAACAGGTCGTAGAAGTCGCCGCCCACGTCGGCGCCCTCCTCGGCCGGCTCGTAGACGACCGCCGACTCCAGCCCCGGCATGGGGGCCACCCGCATGGGCAGCAGGCTGCGCTGCAGCACCCGGGAGGTGGTCGCCTGGCGGGCGTACAGCATGGCGGTGTGCAGGTTGAGCGCGACCAGCCGGCACAGGTCGGCCAGCAGGTCGGCCAGCTCCAGCGGCAGGGTCGGCTCGGCGCGGCCGATCACCAGCGCGCCGTGCGACCTGCCCTGCGTGAGCAGCGGGAACGACAGCACCGTCTCGGGACCGACCGGCCAGCTCACCTCGTCGAGCGCGGTGCGCGGGATCGCCGGCAGCGACCTGCGCAGGTTGGCGTTGTAGCGCTCCTCGCTGTGCCAGACGTGGGCGAGCCTGGTCATGCCCGCCAGGTCGGTCAGGTAGACCGCCGCCCACGTCGCGATCTTGGGCACGACGAGCTGCGCGGTCAGAGCGGCGATCAGCTCCTCGTCGTGCACCCCGGCCAGCAGCTCGCCCGCCTCGGCCAGGAACGACAGCCGGCCCCGGTGGGCGCGCTCGCGCTCGGCCAGCCGCTCGCGCTGCACCGGCACGGCCACCTGGTCGGCGATGTGCTGCAGGCTGACCGTGAGCTCCTGGTCGAAGCGGCCCGGCTGGGCCGCGGTCACCACGATGTAGCCGGTCACCTCGCCGCCCACGCTCATCGGCGCGCACGCCAGCGACCTGGCCCGTAGCTGCTGGGCCAGCTCGACGTCGCCGGCCAGCAGGTCGTCGATCATCGACGGCGTCCTGCCGTCGGGGCCGAACACGCCCGCGGCCAGCACGCCGACCAGCCCCGCCGTCGCGCCCGCGCCCGCCGCCACGCCGAACCGGTCGCCGCCCTCGGCGGCCAGCAGCACGTACGCCGCGTCGCCGCCGCTGCTCGTCTGGACGATCCGCGCGATGGTGTCCAGCAGCTCCGTGAAGGGCATGTCCCGGTCGAGCAGGTCCTTGATCCGCCGCCCGGCCTCCCTGCGCAGCGGCGCGGCCGGCGGCGTCAGCACGTAGCGGTGGTCGCCGGCCACCATCATCCAGATCGACCGCCGGTCCTCCGGGCCGCCGCGGCTGCGCACGTGGGAGACGTAGACGGGGATCAGCCGGCCGTCGAGGTGGCGCATGCGCGCCTCGCCCCGCCAGCGGCCCAGGGACAGGGTGCCGGCCAGGGACATCGCGTACGGGCCGTGGCCGCGCCAGGCCACCAGGTCGGCCAGCGGCCTGCCCACCGCCTGCCCGGACGTCCAGCCCAGCAGGTGCTCGGCCTCGGAGTTCCACGACAGCACGGTCCCGTCGCCGTCGGCGAGCAGCACCCCGACGTGCAGCCCCTCGATGGGCGCGGCCACGGTGGCCGGCGCCAGGCCCGGCGTGCCGACCATGACCTCCTGGTGGTCGGGCCCGTCGGTCAGCTCCATGCGGACCCACACCCGTTTGGCGGTCCTGGTGTAGGTGACGCCCCAGGCGTCGGCCAGCATGGCGGCCAGCGCCAGCCCGCGCCCGGACGTGCGCGCGGGGTCGGTGGACATGGCCTCGGGGGTCGGGACCGTCCTGCCGGGGCGGTGGTCGTCGACCTCGATCTCCAGCCTGGCCGGGCTCGCCGCGACGTCGAGGCGGCAGGTCAGCTCGATGCCGGTGCCCGCGTGCACCACGGCGTTGGTGACGAGCTCGCTGGTCAGCAGCACCGCGTCCTCCGCCAGGTGGCCCAGGCGCCACTCGCCGAGCACCTGGCGGATGAAGCGGCGCGCGTGCGCCGGGGCGTGCGGAGTGCCGTCGAAGGCTGTGCTCGACACTCTGGTCGTGTCCACTGTGCGTCCTAGAACATCACTCGTTGTGGCAGTTCGGTCACAGTCAGAGTGTCAGATGGGTGCCGTTGATACCTCCGGTTGTGAAGAAGGTGCTCCCGGCTAACGCACGTCCCGCAGAAGGCCGACCAACGGCGCCGCGGCGGCCGTCACGACCGCGCAGGCCAGGAAGAGCAGGAAGTAGTTGGGCCCGGGGGCGAAGGGGTCGCCGCCGACGCCGAGCAGCACCGGCGCGAGCGCGGGCGCGATCGCCGACGGCAGGTGCTTGGCCATCGCGAACGCGCCCAGGAAGCGCCCGGCCTCGCGCTCGTCGGGCAGCACCTGGGTCACCATGCCGAGGTCGACGGCGTAGTAGACGCCGGTCGCCGCCCCCGAGACCA
Organism: Nonomuraea sp. NPDC049646; assembly: GCF_044465525.1. Classification (NCBI taxonomy): domain Bacteria; kingdom Bacillati; phylum Actinomycetota; class Actinomycetes; order Streptosporangiales; family Streptosporangiaceae; genus Nonomuraea; species Nonomuraea sp. NPDC049646. The sequence continues at coordinate 199,053 of NZ_JBITLU010000004.1, forward strand.
CGGCCACCAGCACCACGACGGCCACGCTCGCGGTCGCCGCCTTGAGCAGCAGCATGGCGGCCAGGACCACGGTCGCCCACAGGACGAACGGCCGCCCCCTGCCGATCCGGGCCGCCCAGCGCCCGCCGAGGTAGGCCAGCAGGCCGGACAGCAGCGTGCTGACGATCGTCGTCAGGCCCACCAGCGCGGTCGCGGCCGCGGTCGGCATCGCCAGGCGGCTCTGCAGGTAGTAGAGCGAGTACGACGAGATCAGCGCGAACCCGATGCTGACCAGCACCCGCTGGATCCACAGCAGGCGGAAGTCGCGCGCTCCGGCGGGCAGCACCAGCAGCGCCGAGGCCAGGCTGCGCAGGCTCACCGGCCGCCGCCCGGCAGGGTCGAGCCGGCGGTCCGGCAGCACGACCCACAGAGCCAGCGCGGCGGCCACGGCCAGCGCCCCGCACACCGCGAACGCCGTGACCAGCGAGTCCTTGAACACCTGGGCGACCACCATCGCGGGCACGACGCCGACGATGTTGCACATCGAGAACACGCCGGCGACCCGCGTCCGGCGCTCGGGCGGGAACTGGTCCACGACCGTGGCGGTCAGGCCGGCGACCATGGCCTGGTAGCCGCAGACGGCGACGATCCAGCCGAGCGCGACCAGGGGCACGGAACCGGCCGTGGCCAGCACGAGCAGGCCGGCCAGGCCGGTGAGCGAGCCGCCGAGGATCCAGGGGCGGCGCATGCCGTACCGGCCGGCGGTCCGGTCCGACAGGTGGCCCGAGACCGGGTTGGCGATCACGGTGGCCACGCCGCCGAGGGCGGTGACCAGGCCGAGCGTGGTCTCCTTGCCCGCCGGGGCGATCTCCTGGATCTTCAGCCCCAGCCCGAGGACGAGGGGCAGCGCGCCGGCGGCGGCGTAGCAGAGCTCGGCCAGGCCGATGGCGGCGACCAGGCCGCGGCGCAGGCGTACCGGCTCCCGGGTGAGCGTCATGGCAGCAGGGCGGCGCGCAGCCGCCGGATCCGGGCCGCGGTGAGGCCGTGGGCGAGCAGGAACGTCTCGGCGCCGCCCAGGTCGTCCAGGGCGGCCAGGAAGGTGCGCATCGCGCTCTCGGGCGCGTCGAGCAGCGCCGCCGGCACGCCTCCGGCCGTCCCGGAAGCGCTCGACAGGCCGAGCATGGCCAGGACGTCGGGCAGCGCCCGCGCGGTCAGGGCGTAGTCGCGCACGATGGCCTCGTGGTCCACGCCGAGCAGGTCGAGGACGAGGGCCACGACCATGCCGGTCCGGTCCTTGCCGGCCGCGCAGTGCACGAGCGCGGGCAGGCCGTCGGCGATCTCGGCGACCACCCCGGCGAACCAGGCGGCCCGGTGGTGGAGCAGGCCGACGTACAGGTCGCCGAGGTCCAGGTCGGCGGGCAGCGCCGCGAGCCGGGCGGGGGAGGAGTCGCCGCCGGCGCCGAGCGCGGCGTGCCGGACCGCGCCGTCGAGGGCGCCGGCCCAGTCGCCGGGCCGGCGCTCGTCGTCGCCGCGCAGGTCGGCGATGAGCCGCAGGCCGGCGACCAGCCGGGCGTCCTCGGGGGTGAGGGTGTGCGGTTGCGCCGAGCGGTAGAGCACGCCCGGACGCAGGGAGGTCGCGGTGGCGACGTCCCGGAGGTCCAGGAGGGGCATGGGTCATATATATGAGTGGACGGTCTGCGGAAAGGCTGCCCGCATGTGGCCGGAGGATGAACCCTGCGGCACCTTTAAGGTGTTCACGTGCCACGACAAGCCCGCTACCGGGAGATCGCCCAAGTCCTCGGCAGGTCCATCGAGTCGGGCGAACTGGCGCCGGGCGAGCGCCTGCCGACCGAGGACGCGCTGGCCGAGCGCTACGGCGTCCACCGGCTGACCGCCCGCCAGGCGATGGTGGAGCTGCGCAAGGCCGGCCTGGTCGAGACCCGGCAGGGGCTCGGGAGCTTCGTCAGGCGGGCGCCGCGCCGGATCGAGGTCTCCGTCGACCCCGAGACGCGCCGCCACCGCCCTTCGGACATCGCGGGCATGGCTGGCGTGTTCGGCGGCGGCGAGCGGGTCGTGGAGCGCGCCGAGGCGGCGCATCCGGTGGCGGCCGGTCACCTGCGGCTGCCCGGCGGCGTCGTGCACGAGATCACCACCCTGCTCCGCAACGCCGAGCGGCCCTGCGTGCTCAGCCGCTACCGCCTGGCCCCCGAGCTGGCCGGGCTGCGCCTCGACCTCAAGGCGGGCGTGCTGGCCTCGCTGGAGGCCGCCGGCCACGCCTACCGCTACGCCTGGCACGCCATCTCGGCCGAGCCCGCCGACCTGCACGACCAGAGCATGCTGGAGATGCAGGCGGGCGAGGCGGTGCTGGTGCGGGAGGGGCTGCTCACGCATGACGGGCAGCCCCTGTGTCACGTCGAGCGGCGCTGCCGCGGCGACATGATCTCGTTCGTCACCCGATATGACTGAGCAGGACCTCGGTGTCCAGCTCGTAGACCGGCGGCGCGGCCGACAGCGGCACGAGCGTGGCGAGCGCCCCTGACGGGCCGAGGTCCACGCGGGTGAACGCCTGCAGCGGCAGCGCCCGCGTGCGCCCCGCCGGGGGCATGGTGTCGGCGGCGTAGGCGCTGCCGGGGCCCACCCAGACCGGGATGCCGGCCAGCGTGCCGGCGCTCGCGCTGTGCGTGTGACCGGCCAGCACGAGCCGCACGTCCGTCCCCGCCAGCACGCGGGCCAGCCGTTCGGGCTCGCGCAGGCCGATGCCGTCCATGAGGGGCAGCACGCTCGGGATCGGCGGGTGGTGCAGCACCAGCACGCTGCCGTCGGGCGCGGGCGTGGCGAGCGTGTCCGCCAGCCAGGCGAGCTGGTCGTCGTCGAGCTCGCCGTGGTGCCGGCCGGGCACGGAGGTGTCCAGCGCGACCAGCCGCAGGCCGCCCGCCATCGTGACGGCGTCCCAGGGGCCGTCCGCGGCGCGCGGGCGGGCGGCGGCGTTCAGCCCGGCCAGGCCCGCGCGGAAGGCCGCGCGCTCGTCGTGGTTGCCCATGGCGGTCACCACGACCGCGCCGAGCGCCCGCGCGGCCTGCCCGACCGCCTCCTCCAGCAGCCGGTACGAGGCCAGGTCCCCCTGGTCGGCCAGGTCTCCCGACAGGACGACGGCGGACACCTCCGTCCCGGAGGCCAGGACGGCGGCCAGCGCGGCCCGCAGGGCGCCCACCGGGTCCGCCGAGCCGTGCAGCGGCCCCTCGGGCACGACATGGACGTCGGTCAGATGGATCAGCGTGTACGTCATGACCGCCGACGATGCACGACGCCACTGAACGTGATCAGTCATCTATATGAATACAGTCGGACATTTCGGGCGCACGGCGCGTCTCCGCGCGTGCGACGCCGTCTCCGACGTACCTTTGGCATCATGGCCACCCGTACGCCGAAAAGCGCATCGAAGGGGCCGGCGAAGCGGTCGACCTCGCCTCGATCGACCCCCGCGAAGCGGCCGGCCACGGCGGCGGGGCGACCGAGGCCGAAGGCCGCGAGCTCCGGCCGCAAGTCCTCCGTCACCCATCCCGACCCGATCAGCTGGGTCTTCACGATGATCGGCAAGCTGATCGTCGGGCTGTGGATGCTGCTCGCCAACGGCATCGGCAGCACCGCCCGCGCGCTCGGCAAGAACGCCCGCGAGCTCGACCCCGCACACCGGCGCGACGGCGTGGGCCTGTCGGTGCTGGCCGGCGCGATCGTGCTGGCCGCGATGACCTGGCGCAACCCCGAGGGCACGGTCTCCGGCGTCGTGAACACCGTCGTGCACGCCGTGTTCGGCTCGCTGGCCTGGGCGCTGCCGCTGCTGCTGGGCCTGCTGGCCTGGCGCTACCTGCGCCACCCCGACCAGAACGCCGACACCGGCCGCATGGTCATCGGGTGGAGCGCGCTCATGGTCGGCGTGCTCGGCGTCATCCACGTGGCCAACGACACCCCCTACCCGGCGGGCCAGGGGCAGGGCATGGACAAGGTGTCGGCCGCCGGCGGCATGATCGGGTTCATCGTGTCGGCGCCGCCGATGAGCATCCTGCCGTCCTGGATCACGATCCCGCTGCTGCTGCTCCTGTCCGGGTTCGGCGTGCTGGTGATCACCGCCACGCCCGTCCACCGCATCCCCGAGCGGCTGTCGGAGCTGCGGCACATGCTGTTCGAGCGGCACGCCGAGCCGCTCGCACCGCGCGAGCCCGCCAAGCGCCGGCCGCGGGCCAAGAAGGCGGAGGCCGAGGGCGCCGAGACGGTCAAGCCGTACGACACGCCGGTCCTGGCCGAGAAGGACAAGCTGGCCGACCACTCGCCGGAGATCGTCCCCGGGCTCGTCGACGGGCCCGCGGACGAGGAGCCGTCCGTGCCGGAGCGCCGGCCGGAGCCGCCGGAGCCCACGCCCGCGCCGCGCAAGGTCGAGCAGCTCGTGCTGTCGCCGCAGGCGGGCCCGTACAGCCTGCCCGACCTGCAGTTCCTCAAGCCGGGCACCGCGCCCAAGCCGCAGACCAAGGCCAACACGACCGTGGTCAACGCGCTGACCAGCGTGCTGGAGCAGTTCTCCATCGACGCGCAGGTGATCGGCTTCACCCGCGGCCCGACGGTCACCCGCTACGAGATCGAGCTGGGCCCGGCGGTCAAGGTGGAGAAGGTCACCGCCCTCACCAAGAACATCGCCTACGCCGTCAAGTCGGCCGACGTCCGGATCCTGTCCCCGATCCCCGGCAAGTCGGCCATCGGCGTCGAGATCCCCAACGCCGACAAGGACCTGGTCGCGCTCGGCGACGTGCTGCGCTCCCAGGTGGCCCAGGCCGACCACCACCCGATGATCGTGGGCCTGGGCAAGGACGTCGAGGGCCGCACCATCGTCGCCAACCTCGCCAAGATGCCCCACCTGCTCATCGCGGGCGCGACCGGCGCCGGCAAGTCGGTCTGCGTCAACGGCCTCATCACCAGCATCCTCATGCGTTCCACCCCCGACGAGGTGCGCATGGTCCTGGTCGACCCCAAGCGCGTCGAGCTCAGCGTCTACGAGGGCATCCCGCACCTCATCACGCCCATCATCACCAACCCGAAGAAGGCCGCCGAGGCCCTGGAATGGGTCGTGGGCGAGATGGACCGCCGCTACGACGACCTGGCCGCCAGCGGCTTCCGGCACGTCGACGAGTTCAACAAGGCCGTGCGCGCGGGCAAGCTGGTGCCGCCGCCGGGCAGCGAGCGGGTCTACCAGCCGTACCCGTACCTGCTGGTGATCGTGGACGAGCTGGCCGACCTCATGATGGTGGCCCCGCGCGACGTCGAGGACTCGATCGTGCGCATCACGCAGCTCGCCCGCGCGGCCGGCATCCACCTGGTGATCGCCACCCAGCGGCCCTCGGTCGACGTCGTCACCGGCCTGATCAAGGCCAACGTGCCGTCCAGGCTGGCCTTCGCGGTGTCGTCGCTGACCGACTCGCGGGTCATCCTCGACCAGCCGGGCGCCGACAAGCTGGTCGGCCAGGGCGACGCGCTGTTCCTGCCGATGGGCGCGAGCAAGCCCATCCGGATCCAGAACGCGTTCGTCTCGGAGAAGGAGATCGCCGAGATCGTCACGCACTGCAAGGAGCAGATGCAGGTCGAGTACCGCGACGACGTGGCCGCCGCGCCGGTCAAGCGGGAGATCGACGAGGAGATCGGCGACGACCTCGACCTGCTGATCCAGGCCGCCGAGCTGATCGTGACCACCCAGTTCGGCTCGACCTCGATGTTGCAGCGCAAGCTGCGCGTCGGCTTCGCCAAGGCCGGACGGCTGATGGACCTGCTGGAGAGCCGCAACGTGGTGGGCCCCAGCGAGGGCTCCAAGGCCCGGGAAGTGCTGGTGAAACCGGACGATCTGCCCGGCCTGCTGGCCGACCTGCGTGGCGAATGACCCCAATGCACGGTTCCACGGCGATAACTGATTGAATATGAACCACTACGCACTGTCGTGGTGGGGAGGCGTTCGCTGTGCAGGAACAGAGCATCGGGGCCATGCTGGCAGCGGCCAGGCAGGCGGCGGGAATGACGGTCGCGCAGGTCAGCGCGGCGACCCGGATCAGAGAAACGATCATCAACCGGATGGAGCAGGAGGACTACGACCAGTGCGGGGGCGCGTTCTACGCCCGCGGCCACGTCAAGGCCATCGCCAAGGTCGTCGGGCTCGATCCCGAGGCCACGGTCCACCTGTTCGACCAGCAACACGGCGGGGCGCCGCAGCCCGTCCGCGCCGCCGCGGTGTTCCAGGCCGACCGCACGCTCGCCCTGCGCGAGCGCCGCGGGCCCAACTGGACGATGGCGCTCGGCGTGGCGCTGGCCGTCGTGGTGGTGTTCGGCACGGTGCGCGTGCTCGGCGGCGCGAGCGACCAGGTGCGCACCGCCGACGTGCACGCCATCACGCCCAAGCCGAGCGTGCCGCCGAACACGCCCATCACCGAGGGGCCCAGGGCCGCCGCGGGCAAGGGCAAAACGGGCAAGGGCATGGTCACCCTGAAGATCCAGGCCAGGCGTACGTCGTACGTCAACGTGCGCGACGGTCAGGGCCGGATGCTCTTCGCCGGGATGTTGAAGGCCGGGGACAGCTCGACGTGGCGGGCCGCCGAGAAGGTCAGCCTGCTTCTCGGTGACGCGAGTGCCGTGTCCTTGCAGGTCAACGGCAAGAAGGTGGACAAACTCGGGGGCCGGGGGGAGATGGTGACCCGCTCGTTCGGCCTCGACGCGTCGCCTCCGCGGTAGTCCGGCGGGGAGGCCGTGCATCAGGTGGTGGCCAACTCCCGATACCGTAGTGTTCACCATGTCATCCCGCCGAACCGCATCGCTGATCACCCTGGGCTGCGCGCGCAACGAGGTCGACTCCGAGGAGCTGGCCGCGCGACTTGAGGCTGCCGGCTGGCAGCTGGGCGACGACGACCCCGACGTCGTCGTCGTCAACACGTGTGGCTTCATTGACTCGGCCAAGAAAGACTCCATCGACACGCTGCTCGCCGCCGCCGACTCCGGGGCGAAGGTGGTGGCCGCGGGTTGCATGGCCGAGCGCTACGGCAACGAGCTGGCCGAGGCACTGCCCGAGGCGAGCGCCGTCATCTCCTTCGACGACTACACCGAGATCGGCGGCCGGCTCGACGACGTGCTGGCCGGGCGTCCGCTCAAGCCGCACACGCCGCGCGACCGCCGCACGCTGCTGCCCATCTCGCCGGTCGAGCGCGGTAGCGCGCCCAAGACCGGCATCCCGGGCCACGGCGAGCTGCCCGACGGGCTCGCGCCCGCCAGCGGCCCGCGCGTGCTGCGCAAGCGCCTCGACGAGAGCCCGGTCGCCTCGCTCAAGCTGGCCTCCGGCTGCGACCGGCGCTGCACGTTCTGCGCCATCCCGGCCTTCCGCGGGGCCTACGTCTCGCGCAACCCCGACGAGCTGCTCGCCGAGGCCGACTGGCTGGCTCATCGCGGCGTGCGCGAGCTCGTCCTGGTCTCGGAGAACTCCACCTCCTACGGCAAGGACCTGGGCGACCTGCGGGCGCTGGAGAAGCTGCTGCCGCAGCTCGCCGCCGTCCCGGGGATCGACCGGGTGCGGGTCAGCTACCTGCAGCCCGCCGAGCTGCGGCCGGGGCTGATCGACGTCATCACCGCCACCGAGGGCGTGGCCGACTACTTCGACCTGTCCTTCCAGCACGCCAGCGGCGGCGTCCTGCGCCGGATGCGCCGCTTCGGCGACCCCGAGCGCTTCCTCGGCCTCCTGGAGAGCGTGCGCAAGGGCGCTCCCGAGGCGGGCGTGCGCTCCAACTTCATCGTGGGCTTCCCGGGCGAGACCGAGGAGGAGTTCGGCGAGCTGGTCGGCTTCCTGGAGCAGGCCAGGCTCGACGTGATCGGCGTGTTCGGCTACTCCGACGAAGACGGCACCGAGGCGGCCAACCTGCCGGGCAAGCTCGACCAGGAGGTCATCGACGAGCGCGTGCGCGTGCTCACCGAGCTGGCCGAGGAGCTGACCGCCCAGCGCGCGGAGGAGCGCATCGGCACGGAGGTCGACGTGCTCATCGACGACGACCTGGGAGACGGCGGCTACGAGGGCCGGGCCGCCCACCAGGGCCCGGAGGTCGACGGCTCGGTGACGGTCCAGGGCATCGGCCTGGTCAAGGGACAGATCGTGCGCGCGGTCGTGGTCGACGCCGAGGGGGTTGACCTGATCGCGCGCATCAAGGCCAGTCCATGACCAGGGACGAGCGCCGCGTGGTAAGCCCGTGGAACATCGCCAACGTCCTCACGGTCCTCCGGTTGGCGCTCGTCCCCTTCTTCGTCGCATGCCTGTTCCTGCCCGGCACCGGCTGGCGGCTGGCCGCCCTGGGGGTGTTCGGGGTCGCCTCGATCACCGACCATCTCGACGGCGAGCTGGCCCGCCGCTACGGGCTGATCACCGATTTCGGCAAGATCGCCGACCCGATCGCCGACAAGGCGCTCACCGGGGCGGCGCTGGTGTGCCTGTCGATCCTCGACGAGCTGCCGTGGTGGGTCACGATCGTGATCCTGGGCCGCGAGCTGGGCATCACCCTGCTCCGGCTGGTGCTGCTGCGGCACGCGGTCATCCCGGCCAGCTACGGCGGCAAGGTCAAGACCGTGCTGCAGATCGCCGCCATCGTGCTCTACATCCTGCCGGGGGTGCCCGACCCGCTGCGATGGGTGGTGATGGGCGCGGCGCTGGTCGTCACCGTCGCGACGGGCGTCGACTATCTCGTACGGGCGGTCAAGCTGCGCCAGGTGGCCAGACGGGCGCGTGGGGAGTGATCTGAGCGATGGCGGACGTGGCCGAGGTTCTGGCCCTGCTGGTGCGGCAGGACGCCACCGTGGCGGTGGCCGAGTCGCTGACCGGCGGGCTCATCGGGGCCGCGTTCACGTCGGTCCCGGGGGCGTCCAAGGCGTACCGGGGCGGGGTGATCTCCTACGCCACCGATCTCAAGCGCGATCTGCTGGGCGTGCCCGGCGAGCTGCTGCGGCGCGAGGGGGCCGTGCATCCCGAGGTGGCCGCGGCGATGGCCGAAGGGGTCGCCCGGGTGTGCGGGGCGGGATACGGGCTGGCCGTGACGGGTGTGGCCGGCCCGGAACCGCAGGACGGAAAGCCCGTGGGCCTGGTGTACGCCGCGGTCCACGGCCCGGACGGGGAGAACCTGGTGCGGGCGTTGAGCCTTGAGGGGTCGCGCGAACGTATCCGGGTAAGGACGGTGCACGAGGCAGTCGATCTCCTTGCAGGTGTGCTGAAGGCCAACAAAGGGGAACATTCCGGATGATTACCGTGTTACGTCCCGAGCGAACATGCGAAGCACGGTCTGACGCGGTGTCGGTGGATACGGGTACGGTGGAGCTGTGAGTGAGGTCCGTGAGCCAACTGCAAGCACCGAGCGCCCGGCAGGCGGGCCTGATGAGTCGCGCGACCAGGCACGAGCGGCAGACCCGGGGCGGCGACGCCCCATGATGACGGCGAGGAGTATGTACGAAGCCAAGAAGACCAATGTGCGGCACGATCCGATCGCGCGGGGCGTGGTGAAGACATCCACGCCGGGGAGGGAGCGACAGATGATTCTGCTGCGTCAGCTGCTCGGTGACGTGCTGAGGCGGTTGCGGGTGCGTCAGGGGCGCACGCTACGCGAGGTGTCCACGCTGGCGCGTGTCTCGCTCGGCTATCTTTCCGAGGTCGAACGCGGCCAGAAGGAAGCCTCGTCCGAGCTGCTCGCGTCCATTTGCGGTGCTCTCGGTGTGCCGCTCTCGCAGGTGTTGCGTGAGGTTTCCGACCAGTTCGCGCTGGCGGAGCTCCAGGCCGCGCCTGTGCTGGCCGACATGCCCGAGCACGAGCGTCTGCCCCTTGCCGAGACGGTTCCCGGCTCGATCGGCGACACCGTGTTCCCCGAGGTCAAGGACATGGTGGCGGCCTAACGCGGCTGGCAGCCACCACACCACAGGATCAGCCTTTCCTGTGGCTGTGCCCCCATCTCCCCGCGGCTGATGCGCGTGCCGCATCGGCGACAGGGTCTCCCTGCCCTGCCGTAGACCCAGGTCTGGTTCGCCGGGCGGCGATCACCTGTCGTCACCGTGCCGCCATGCCCCTTGTTGGCCTCCAGCAGCCGGTGGGCCAGCGTGACGAGCCCTTCGAGATCCTCGATCTCCCCGACCTTCCGCCACGGCCAGATCCCGCGCAGGAACAGGGTCTCGGCGCGATAGATCGTGCCGATCCCCGCCAGGTTGCGCTGATCGAGCAGCGCTTCGCCGATCGTCCTGTCCGGTGCCGCTCGTAGCCTTCGTACGGCCTCGCCCGGATCCCAGCCGGCGCCCAGCAGGTCAGGCCCCAGGTGCCCCACCAGCCGCGGCTCGTCGGCGGTCGTGACCAGGTCGACCATGCCGAGCTTGATCCCCACCGCCTGCCACTCCTCGTTGGCCAGGATCAGCCGCACCTGGTCGCCGCCGGCCGTGCGCCGCCCCGCGGGCATGACCCGCCAGCTTCCGTCCATGCGCAGGTGGGTGTGCACGGTCAGGCCGCCCTCGACCCGGGTCAGCAGATGCTTGCCCCTGGAGACCGTGGTGAGCACCGCCCGGCCCCTCAGGTCGGCGGTGGCGTGCCGCGGGACGCGGAAGTCCGACCTGGTCAGCACGCGGCCGTCGAGCGCGCCGCGCAGGCGCGCAGCGGTGCGGTAGACGGCGTCTCCCTCGGGCATCCCTCCAGTCTAGGTACCCGTCCTCCGGCCGGGGCGGCGGCCACGGGCCCGAGGGCGCCCGCGGCCAGTGCCCGGCGCGGCGGTCAGTCCCAGGCGGCGGGGTCGGCGGCGAGCTGGCGGACGCGCTCGGGAAGGCTGCCCGAGGCGACCTGTTCGAGCGTGACCTCCTCCAGGATGGCCCGCTCGGTGGCGCGCAACGCGATCCACACCTGCTGCAACGACTCGGCCGGGCCCCGGTAGCCGACATGTTCGGGACGCTCGCCGCGCACGTTGGCCAGCGGCCCGTCCACGGCCCTGATCACGTCGGCGAGCGAGATGTTCGCGGCGGGCCGGGCCAGCACGTAGCCGCCCTCGGGACCCCGCTGGCCGCGCACGAGGCCGGCGCGGCGCATCTGGAGCAGGATGTTCTCCAGGTATTTGGGAGGCATGTCCTGTTCCTTGGCGAGCTCACCCACGGTAGTCGGACCCGCGCCGGCTGCGGCGAGTTCAGCGGCGGCACGGAGGGCGTAGTCGACACGAGCGGAAAGGCGCATGTTCTCGATTATCCCTCCTGGTCAACACTGGTTAGGCGCAAGGTCGTCAGAACGGGCAGGTGATCCGAATACGGCAACCGCGGCGCCTGCGCAGAAACCGCAGTCAATCCCTTGGTGAGCAGCACGTGGTCGATGCGCTCCTTGGGGGCGTCGGCGGGCGAGGTCGGCGGGTCCCCGAACGCGGTCAGCGGGTCGCTCAGCCCGGCCGCCTTCAGCACCTCCATGGCCGGATCGGTGGGCCGCGTGTTGAGGTCGCCCGCCAGGATCACCGGCCGCCTCACCTGTGCCCCCGCTCCGACGGAGAGGTGCCCGGCGGCGGCGGCGTCCCGGCCGGCGGCCAGGGCGCGGGCGATGGCGGCCACCTCGGGCGCCTGGCCCTCGGGGGCCTGCAGGTGGGTGTTGACGATGCCCACCTCCCTGCCGCCGACCTCCAGGACGATCGTCTGGGCCTGCGCCCCCGTGGGGTAGTCGTGGGCGCCGAGGGGGTGGGAGTGCACCTGCTTGACCGGGAGGTTGGTGAGCAGCGCGTCGCCCCACACCTTGTCGGCGGCCGGCGCGAAGTGGTAGCGCATGCCGAGGCCGCGGGCGATCCTGGCCAGGTCGTCGTGACCGCCGTTGAGCAGCCAGCCGCGGTCCACCTCGCTCAGCAGCACGATGTCGGGCTTCTGGGCGGCGGCCCAGGCCGCGATCTTGTCGAGCGACAGGCGGCCGTCCAGGCCGTAGCCCATGCGGATGTTGTAGGCGATCAGGGTGAAGGTGTCGCCCTGCTTGGCCCGTACGGGCGGCGCGGCCGGCGCCCCCAGCGTCACCAGCCCCACCAGCAGGACGGCGACGCCCAACGGCAACCAGCCGATGCGGACCGGCACGACCGGCTGCGGCGTGTGCCGGACCAGGGCCGTGACCACGCAGAGGACGGCCACCAGCACCGCCACCGCCACGAGGACGAAGCCGTTGGGGAAGCCCAGGTCGAGGTCGTAGGCGGCGTAGTAGACGAACAGCCCGACGAAGAAGACCAGCCCGCCGCCGAGCACGGCCACGCCGGGACGCCGCCCGGCGGGACGGTCGAGCCGCGCGGTCCCGGCGAGCAGACCGCCGAGCCAGCCGATCATCAGCACGGTGAAGTAGGACGCCGACAGGGCCAGGCCCACCGCGCAGACCACCAGCAGGACCCCGAGGATGAGGTCGAAGATCGGCGACAGCGGCGGCTGGGCGGCCTGCGCCACGACCATGACCAGGACGACGGCGAGCAGGCCGGCACCTGCCAGCACCGGCCACACGTCGGTCGGGCTCTGCTCCGGCTTGGCCCAGCCCGTGGCGGCCACGCCGGTCAGCAGCATCGCCGGGCCGAGCAGGAACCAGGTGAGCGTGGGCGCGCGGTCCACCTCGGCGGCCGGCGGCCGGACCAGGCTCAGGAAGGCGGCGCAGGCGCAGAGCACCGCCGGCCACGGGACGAGGCCGTCGCGCCAGACCAGGTCCACGCCGTCCAGCAGCAGGTGGACGATCAGTGACAGGCTCAGGCCGCCCATGACGCCGACGGGGACCGCCCGGCGCGGCACGGCGTGGGCGCAGCCGTACAGGAAGACCAGGCCCGCGGTGACGCCGGCGGAGGCGACGTAGAGCTGGCTCGCGCCCGCCTGCAGCAGGATCCTGGCGAGGACCAGCGCCGCGGCGCCGCCGAGCAGAGCGTGGCGCGGCTTGGCTAACAGCGCCAGGAAAGGCAGGATGAACCAGGCGGCGGCGTAGAGGCCCATCAGCTCCGGCGGCGTCTCGCCCGCCCGGCCGAACAGGGTGATCAACGACGGGAGGAAGACTCTCAACACGTCCAGCAGCAGCACGAGGCCGAGCGCGAGCATGATCGCCGGGCCGCGGGGGATTGTCATGAGGCATCCTCGTGTTCGGCTCCGATGATATGCAAGAGCTGGGGCGCTAAACTTCCAACAACCTTTTCGAATTGACGGTGGGAATCAGCGTGGAGCGTCGTCCTGGTGTGCCCAGACTTCTCCGGGAGATCAACGATCGGGCCGCACTGGAGCTGTTGCTGGCCACCGGCCCCATGACGAGGGGGCAGATCGGCGACCTGACCGGTCTGTCCAAGGTCACCGCCTCCCAGACGCTCGCGCGGCTGGAGGAGCGCGGCCTGGTCGAGGTGGTGGGCGCGCAGGCGGGCGGCAGGGGGCCGAACGCGGCGCTCTACTCGGTCATCCCCTCCAGCGCGTACGTGGCCGGTCTGGAGGTGGGGCCCGAGCTGATCTCCACTGCCGTCGCCGACATCCACGGCCGCACCATCGCCGAGGTCACCGTCGATCCCGGCGGCCGTGACGACCCGGTGGCCGCGGTGCACGGTGCGATCGTCAAGGCGTGCCGCAGCGCGAAGGTCAGCCTGGCCAAGCTGCGCGGCGTGGTGATCGGCACGCCGGGCGTGGTCGATCCGCGCAGCGGCGACGTGCGCTTCTCCTTCGACCTGCCGGGCTGGCACGAGGGCATCCACGAGGCGCTCGCCGGCGACCTGCGGCGCGAGGTGACGATCGAGAACGACGTGAACCTGGCCGCCATCGCCGAGTACGCCGACGGCGCGGCCAAGGGCGTCGACGACTTCGTGCTGGTGTGGGCGAGCCGGGGCCTCGGCATGGCCGTCATGCTGGGCGGCAAGCTCCACCGGGGGCGTTCGGGCAGCGCGGGGGAGATCGGCTACCTGCCGGTGCCCGGCGTGCCGCTGCCTGAGGACATCCGCACCAAGCCGGGCCGGCTGCCGTCGCTGGCGGGCGGCCTGCAGTCGCTGGTGAGTGCCGAGGCGGTGGCCGAGCTGGCCCGTGGCTACGGTTTCACGGCCGAGAGCGCCGGCGAGTGCGTCGAGGTCGCGGTGGCGGCCGGGTCCCGCGGCGAGCCGATGCTCGACGAGATCGCCCACCGGCTGGCGCTGGGCGTGGCGGCGGTCTGCGTGATCCTCGACCCGGGGCTGGTCGTGCTGGCCGGGGAGGTGGGCCACGCCGGAGGATCCGCGCTGACCTCCCGGGTGGAGGAGGCCGTGGCGCGGATCTGCCCGGTGCGGCCGCAGGTGGTCACCACGGCGGTGGCCCACGCCAACCCCGTGCTGCGCGGCGCGGTGCTGGCCGCCCTGGACCAGGCGCGCGAGGAACTCCTCGCGCCCTGATCCGGCGGGCCGTGGCCGCCTGTCTCAGGCGGTGATCAGTTCCACGGCGGCCTGGGCGTTGGCCCTGGCCGCCCCGTACGTGGCGATGTAGGCGGCGCTGTCGGGCCGCCAGACGGGCAGGCCCATCTCGATCACCGTCGCGTCCTGGCGGGCCGCCACCAGGGCGGAGACCAGTTCCTGGCTCTCCTGGTAGCGGTGGGCGTCCTTCACCACGATGACCAGCGACCGGTTCGCGGCCTTGGCCAGCAGGGCGGGGACGTCGGCGGCCGCGGGCTCGACGCGGACGATCTCGGCGTCCGGCAGCCACGGGCCCACACCCCATGGCACGTTCCCCACGGCGATCGTGGGCGGGGTGTCCACCTCGATCACCAGGGGTTCCACCAGGGGTTCCGTCTCGCCGGTCAGCCGCACGGCGCGGCGGGCGGCGTGCAGGCCGACCCCGTTCTGCTCGGCCGCGATCACCTCGGGCGTGCCGAACCAGGCCCGCAGCGCTCCCACGCGGTCGGCCGCCTCCTCCAGCCTGGCGGCCGGCAGGCGGCCCTCGGTCACCGCGGCCACGATCTCCCCGATGACCCGCTGGACGTCGTCCTCGCCGGGGATCGGGCCGAGGCAGATCAGGTCCGCCCCGGCCGCGAGCGTGAGCACGGCGCCGTTGGCCAGGCCGACGCTCTTGGTGATCGCGTGCATGTCCAGCGCGTCGGTGATCACCACGCCGTCGTAGCCGAGCTCGCCCCTGAGGAGCCCGGTCAGAGCGGCGGGTGACAGGGTGGCCGGAGTGTCCCCGGTCACCACCGGAACCGCCACGTGGGCGGTCATCACGGTCCTGGCGCCGGCCTCGATGGCCGCCCGGAACGGCGCGAGCTCGCGGGCGCGCAGCACGTCCAGGCCGACGTCCACGACGGGCACGGCCAGGTGGGAGTCCACCCGGGTGGCGCCGTGGCCGGGGAAGTGCTTGACGCAGGCGGCCACGTTCACCGACTGCAGGCCGTTGACCGCCGCGACCGTGTGCCTGGCCACCAGCGCCGGGTCGGCGCCGAAGGACCTGGTCCCGATCACCGGGTTGTCGGCCTCGGTGTTGACGTCCGCGCTCGGCGCGAGGTCCAGGTTGATGCCGCACGCGGCCAGCTCGGACCCGATCGCCGCATAGACCCGGCAGGTCAGGTCCACGTCGTCGACCGCCCCCAGCGCCGCGTTCCCCGGGTACGGGCTGCCGACGTGGTAGGCCAGCCGGGTGACGTCCCCGCCCTCCTCGTCGAGCGAGATGACGGGCTCGGCCGAGGCGCGCAACGTCGTGGTGAGCGACCTGACCTGGTCGGGACCGGCGACGTTGAACCCGAAGAGCGTCACGCCGCCCAGGCCGTTGTCCAGCTCACGCAGCACCCAGTCGGGCGCCGTGGTGCCCTGGAAGGCGACGAGCAGCGTGCCGGCCGCGAGGCGACGCAGCCCCCGATCACTCTGACTCATGGCTCCTCATCACTTGAATGACGGCACGATCGGGTACGGCCCGGACCAGCCCGAGCCGTACGAGGATCAGTGCCTGTTACCCCTTCACGGCGCCGGCGGTGAGACCGGCGACCATGCGGCGTTGTACCAGCAGGAAGAAGACGACCACCGGAAGGGTCATCAGGGTGGAACCGGCCATGATCGCGCCCCAGTCGACGCCCTTCTGGCCGAAGAAGTACTGCAGGGCGACCGGCATCGTGTAGCCCTCGGAACCCGACATCAGGTAGAGGGCGAACACCAGATCGTTCCAGGCGGTGATGAACGAGAAGATGCTCGTGGCCACCAACCCCGGCGCGACCAGCGGGAACAGCACCTTCCAGAACGTGGTCAGGCGGCTCGCGCCGTCGATCCAGGCCGCCTCCTCCAGCGTCCGCGGCACCGCGGCCACGAACGTGCGCAACATCCAGATGCCGAACGGCAGCGTCAGCGCGACCTGGGTGATGATCAGCCCGATGAGCTGGTCACCCAGGCCGACCCGCTTGACCATCATGTACAGCGGGATGAGCAGGCCCTCGGCCGGCAGCATCTGCACGATGAGCAGGATGACCAGGAACGTGCCGCGCCCCTTGAAGCGGAAGCGGGCGATGGCCGTGGCCGACAGCAGCGCGAAGACCGAGCCGATGAGCACGGTGCCGAGCGCCACGATCGCGCTGTTGCGCATGTAGAGCCAGATGGAGTTGTTCGCCACGCCCTCGGTCAGCACCCGTGCGAAGTGGTCGAAGGTGAAGTGCGTCGGGAACGGGATGAACTCCGTCGTGAAGATCTGGTCGTTCTCCTTGAAGCCGGTGGAGACCATCCAGTAGACGGGGAAGACCGCGTAGAGGAAGACCAGCACGCCGGCCGTGTTCAGGAGGATCTTCCCGAGCTTCTTGCGGGCCAGCGCGTTCACATCTCCTCCTGCTTCACGATCTGCCGGACGTACGCGACGGTGATGATGAGCAGGATGATCGTCAGCACGATGGAGATCGCCGCGCCCGTGCCCAGCTTCTGCGGGGGCTTGAACGCCTCCGCGACCGCGTACATCGACAGGTTGAAACCGTCGCGGTTGGTCGGGCCGTTCATCAGCACGTAGAGCTGGCTGAAGACCTTGAAGTCCCAGATGATCGACAGGATCGTCAGGACGGCGAAGACCGGCTTGAGCAGCGGCAGGGTGATCTTCCTGAACGTCCGCCACGCCCCCGAGCCGTCGACCTTGGCCGCCTCGTACAGCTCGGACGGGATGCCCTTGAGGCCGGCCAGCACCGAGACCGCGATGAACGGGAACCCGGCCCACACCACGCACACGATCAGCGCGACGTAGAGCGGGAAGGTGTCGTTGAGCCAGGGGGTGCCCGACCAGTCCCGCTGGCCGGCGGGCGGCGCGGCCAGCCAGTCGGGCAGCAGGTTGAGCAGCCAGTTCACGATGCCGGACTCGGCGTCGAAGAGCGAGCGCCAGATGACGCCCTGCGCGACCGGCGGCACGGCCCAGGCGAACATGCACCCGATGACCACGAACAGGGACATCTTCTTGCCGAGCTTGTTCAGCAGGACGCCGACCGCGGTGCCCACGATCAGGGTGAGGCTGACGGCGACGAAGGCGAACACCACGGTGTTGCGCAGAGCCGACCAGAAGATGTCGTTGGAGAGGACCTTGTTGAAGTTGTCCAGGCCCACCCATTCGGCCGGCTTGCTCCCCCTGATCTGCGCGAGCCCGACCTTCTGGAAGGCCATCACGCCGAGCTGGAACATCGGGTACAGCAGCAGTCCCGCGATGACCAGCAGACCGGGGACGAGCAGCACGTACGGGATGCTCCAGGTGGGCATCCCGGTGGCCTTGACGGGCCCGCCGCCCTTCTTACGGCGGCGCCCCGGGGCGGGGGACGAGCCCCTGCCCCGGGTGACCGTAGTCGTGTTCGCCATCGTTACTGGTTCAGGATCTCTTCGAGTTCCTTGTTGGCGTCAGCGAGGGCCGTGGTGGTGTCCTTCTTGCCCTCGATGACGGCGCGTGCCGCGTTCTGCAGCACGGCCTTGGTGGCGTCGGCCTCGGCCCAGTTCGGGTCGGCCGGGAACGCCTTGGCCTTGGCGAAGGCCTGGGCGAACGGGCCCTGCGCCGGGTCCTCGTTCAGCGCCGCCAGGGTGTCGGGGTAGACCGGCAGCAGGCCGCCTTCCTTGGCGTAGCGGTCGGCCCAGGTCTTGCTGGTGGCGAGCTTGATGTACTCCTTGCCGAGGTCGGCCTCCTTGGTGCCGCCCCACAGCGCGATGTCGTTGCCGCCGAAGAAGGACGGGGCCAGGCCGCCGGTCTTGGCGGGCAGCGGGAAGAAGCCGAGCTTGTCGCCCTTCAGCTTGCCCTTCGAGTCCTCCTCGATGCCGGGCAGGTCCCAGCCGGCGGTGAGGTACATCGCCACCTTGTTGTTGGCGAAGCGCTTGCGGATGTCGACGGTGTTCAGCGTCAGGTTCGCCTTGCTGGACAGACCGCCGGTGACCAGGCCGGTGTAGGTCTCGAAGCCCTTCTGGAAGCCGGGGTCGGTCAGCTTGCCGACCCACTTGTCGCCCTCCTTGACGGCGAACTCGCCGCCCTCGGACCAGGCGAACGCGGCCAGCAGGTGGTTGGCGTCGGAGCCGCCGTTGAAGGCGAAGCCGTCGACGCCGGCGCCCTTCTCCTTCTGGATCTTCTTGGCCGCGGCGACGAGCTCGTCCCAGGTCTTGGGAACCTCGATCTTCAGGTCGGCGAACCAGTCCTTGCGGTAGAGCACGGCGCGGGCGCCGGCGCCCCACGGGATGCCGTAGACCTCGCCGTCGACCGTCTCGTAGCCGTAGAGGTTCTGGGGGATCTGGGCACGGTCACCCTCGTGCGCGATGTCGGTGATGGGAGTGAGCGCGTCCTGGCTCTGCCACATCGGGACCTGGTCGTTGCCGATCTCGGTCACGTCCGGGCCGGTGCCGGTCGCGGCGGCGGCGAACTTGTCCGCCACCTGCGGCCACGGGATCCACTCAAGCTTGACCTCGGCGCCGGTCTGCGTCTTGAACTCGGCGTTGAGCTCTTCCATGTACTTGGCGGCGGCAGGGTTGCTGTCGCCGAGACGCCACACGCTGAGCGTCTTGCCCGCGAACTTCGGGCCACTGGAAGCGGGGGCGGCCGCGCTGGACGACGGCTTCGGCTCCTCGCTTGACCCACAGGCGGCCAGGCCCAGGGCCAGGGCGGCCGTGGTGACCGTAGTGGCTGTGATCTTCGCGATCCTCACAGGGTTCTCCCTTCCCGGGTGCTGGCCTACGGTCCGCACCAGGCTGATCGTCAAATGCCGAACGACGCTGTTAAACTAACAAGAAACTTTCTTAAAAGAAACGCTCGTTAGCCATTCGTGACGAGAGGGGTGCGGTAATGAGTCGAAGCCCGGGGATCCCCCGGTTGCTGCGCAGGTTGAACGACCGCTCGGCACTTGAACTCCTCCTCGCGGACGGTCCGCTGACCCGCGCCGAACTGGGGGAGCGAACGGGGCTATCCAAGGTAACCGCAGGTCAGCTGCTCGCTCGACTCGAAGAGCGGGGCCTGGTGGAGGTCGCGGGCGAGCGCGCCGGCGGCCGGGGCCCGCACGCCGCCCTGTACGCCGTGGTTCCGTCGAGCGCGTACGTCGCCGGTCTGGAGGTGCTGCCCGACAGCCTCACTGTCGGTGTGGCGGACATCACAGGTAAAATCGTTGTCGAGGTGACGGTCAACCCGTCCGACGCCCGTGATCCGGTCAAGGCGGTCCACTCGGCCGTCCAGCGGGCCTGCGCCACGGCCAGCGTCGAGCTCTCCCAGCTCCGCTCCTTCGTCATCGGCACCCGGGGCGTCGTCGATCCCCGCAGCGGCGACGTGCGCTGGTCCTACGACCTGCCCGACTGGCACGTCGGCGTGCTGGCCAGCCTGCGCCAGACCCTCGGCGGCTCGGTGACGATAGAGAACGACGTCAACCTCGTCGCCCTGGCCGAGAGCCGCTACGGCGCCGCCGTCGGCCACGACGACTTCGTGGTCATCTGGGCCGGCGTCGGCCAGGGCCTCGGCGTCATGCTCGGCGGCCGGCTGCACCGGGGGATCACCGGCGGCGCGGGCGAGATCGGCTGGCTGCCGGTGCCGGGGGAGCCGCTGCCGTCCGACGTCTCGCAGCCGCAGTCGGGCTCGTTCCAGCGCCTGGTGGGCCACGACGCCCTGCGCGGCCTGGCCGGCGAGCACGGCGTGATCGGCTACACCGTGCCCGACCTGGTCCGCAACGGCGACGAGGACTACCTGGACGAGGTGGCGGGCCGCCTGGCCGTGGGCGCGGCGGCCGTGGCCGTCGTGCTCGACCCCGGGCTGATCGTGCTCAGCGGCGACGTCGGCCGGGCCGGCGGCGAGCGGCTGGCCGCCAAGGTCGAGGAGGCCGTGGCCCGCGTGTGCCCGAGCCAGCCGACCGTGGTGACCACCAAGGTGACCGGCAACGCGGTGCTGCGCGGGGCCATGGTCGCGGCCCTGGAGCAGGCCCGGGAGCAGGTTTTCTCCGACACTGTGTGAGAATTTCTGCCCATGTGGCAGCTCGACACCGACGTAGTCCTCATCTCCGATCCGCGCGTCTCGGCGATCCCCGTCCGGGAGTGCGGCGAACCGCTGGCCGACGTACGCGGGCGGCTGCGGGTCGACACGCGGATGGCCGACGCCGACGGCGCGTACGCGCACCTGCGCGCGGGGCTGCTCGACCGGCTGGAGCGGGCCGAGCGCTCGTTGCCCGACGGCTTCCACCTGCTGATCGTCGAGGGATACCGGCCCATCGCCACGCAGCGGCGTATCTTCGAGGGGTATCGCGAGGAGCTCCTCACCACTTATCCCGACATGTCGCCTGACGAGTCCTTTATCGCGGCCAGTCGGTATGTCTCCCCTGTTGAGGTCGCTCCCCACACCGCCGGCGCCGCCGTCGACCTGACCCTGTGCGCCCCCGACGGCACCGAGTACGACATGGGCACCCAGGTCAACGACAACCCCGAGGAGAGCGACGGCGCCTGCTACACGGCCGCCGCCGGCATCCCGGCGCAGGCCCGCGTCCACCGCGAGATCCTGGCCGCCGCCCTGGAGCCCGTGGGCCTGGTCAACTACCCGACCGAGTGGTGGCACTGGTCGTACGGCGACCGCTACTGGGCCATGTCCACCGGCGCCCCCGCCGCCCTGTACGGTCCTGCCCCCTTCTAGCCAGGTTTTCCCCCGGCAGCGGTACGGGCACAACCTGTGGCGGAGGCTCTTCGGACTCCCCCAGCGAGGTGTGCATGGTTCCGTTGATCGGGATCGAAGAGGAATACCTCGTCGTCGATCCCCGCACCCGCCACGTGTCCCCCCGGGCGGCCGAGGTCCTGGCCGCCGCGACGGACATGCTCGACGTGGCCCACGAGATCACCCGTTTCCAGGTGGAGGCCCGTACGCCGCCCTCCGCCGACCTCAGTGAGCTGGGCTCCCAGCTCCGGGCAGCACGGAAGGAGGTGGCCGAGGCGGCCCGGTCCTGCGGCCTGGCGGTCGTGGCCAGCGGCATCCCGGTGCTCGGCAACGTCATGCCGCCGCCGCTCACCGACGACCACCGCTACCAGCAGGGCAAGGAGCTCTACCGGGCGTTGCAGGACGAGATCAGCATCTGCGCGCTGCACGTGCACGTCGACGTACCGGACGAGGAGATCGCCGTCTACGTCGGCAACCATCTCAGACCCTGGCTGCCGACGCTGATCGCGCTGGCCGCCAACTCGCCGTTCTTCGTGGGCCGCGACACCGGCTACGCGTCCTGGCGGGTGATCAGCTGGGGGCGGTGGCCGGTGTCCGGGGCGCCGCCGTACTTCCCGACGTTCGGCGACTACGAACTGGCGCTGCGGGCGCTGTCGGAGTCGGGCGCGCTGATGGACCCCAAGACGGTCTTCTGGGACACCCGTCCGTCGCCGAGGCTGCCGACGGTCGAGATCAGGGTGGCCGACGTGCCGCTCGACGTGAGCGACAGCCTGACGATCATCGGCCTGATCCGGGCCCTGGTCGTGACCGCGTTGCGGGAGGTGGCGCGCGGCGACCGCGGGCTGCCCATCCCGTCGGAGGTGCTGCGGGCCGCCTACTGGCGGGCCGCCCGGGACGGCCTGGTCGGCGACAGCCTCGACGTGCGGCACGGAACGCTCGTGCCCGCCACGGTGATGGCCCGCCGGCTGTTCGGGCACGTGAGCGCCGCGCTGGCCGAGGCCGGCGACCTGACCTTCATCGACGAGGGCCTGGAACGGCTGCTGAGCAAGGGCTCCGGGGCGGTGCGCCAGCGGCGCGTGCACGCCCGGGGCAACGACCTGACCGACGTGGTCGACGACCTCATCGAGGCCACCGTCGCCTGACCCGCCCGTTCACCGCAGTCCCGCCGCATTTCCACCGCATTTCCATCGCGGTTTCGACGCAGTTCTCAACGCAGCGCGAGCACCGCCGCCACGCCGAGGCCGAAGGTCACGACGACGCCACGGAGCACGTTCGGCGGCATGAGCCGGGCCACGCGGGTGCCGAGGAAGCCACCCGCCAGGCTGGCCGGCGCCACCACCGCCACGGCCTGCCACTCCACCGGCCCGAACAGCGCGAACGCCACCACCGACACCGTACTGACGACCAGCGACAACGCGGCCCGTACGGCATTGACCCGGTGCAGGTCGTCGTGCAGGAACATGCCGAGCACGGCCAGCAGCAGCACGCCCATCCCGCCGTTGAAGTAGGCGCCGTAGCAGCCGCCCACGAACACCCCGGCGTACACCAGCCTGCTCGGAGGCTGCCCGGCCGCGCCGCCGAAGCGGTCCTTGAGCCACGGCTGGGCCAGCAGCGCGAGGCTGGCGAACGTCACCAGCCACGGCACCAGCGAGTCGAACAGCCGGCCCGGCGTGAGCAGCAGCAGCGAACAGCCCGCCACGGCGCCCGCCACGGTGGCGGCCGACAGCGCCGTCACCCTGCGCCGCTGCCCGCGCAGCTCGGCGCGGTAGCCGGCGACGCCGCCCAGGTAGCCGGGCCACAGGGCCACAGCGTTGGTCACCGACGCCGTGACGCCCGGGTAGCCGAACGCCACCAGCGCCGGGAAGGAGATCAACGTGCCGCCACCGGCCAGAGCGTTGACCACCCCAGCCAGCAACCCGGCCCCCACCAGAAAGACAACCTCCCCAACCGTCACCACCCCACCCCCAACCGAACCACCCGCCCGGCGCTGGCCCCGGCCGTTGGCCGGGGCGTGCGGTCGGTGGGCGTCCTCGCTTTGAGGTGGGACGTGCGGTCGGTGGGCGTCGTCGTTTTGGGGAGGGACGGGCGGTTGGTGGTCATCGGCCCGCCGCGTAGCCCTGGGCGCCGCGGGGGTTGGCGGCGGCCCGCAGGAAGGCGCCGTCGCGGGCCACCGCGCTCAGCCTGCCGAGCGACCACGGACCCTCGACCTCGACCTCGTGCCCGCGCCGCCGCAGCTCGGCCACCACGCCGGGGTCGAGCCGCTCCTCGACGTGCAACACCCCGGGACGCGAGCCACGCGGAAAGAACGAGCTGGGGAAGTGCGCGGAGTGGAACATGGGCGCCTCGATCGCCTCCTGGAGGTTCAGCCGCCCGTGCACGACGGCCAGGAAGAAGGCGACACTCCACTGGTCCTGCTGGTCGCCGCCCGGCGTGCCGAACGCCAGCCACGGCCTGCCGTCCCGGGTGGCGAACGACGGCGAGAGCGTGGTGCGCGGTCGCGCGCCGGGCCGCAGCGACGCGGGCAGCCCCTCCTGCAGCCAGAACATCTGCGCCCTGGTGCCCAGGCAGAAGCCCAGCTCGGGGATCGTGGGGGAGCTCTGCAGCCAGCCGCCGCTGGGCGTGGCCGAGACCATGTTGCCGAACCGGTCCACGACGTCCACATGACAGGTGTCGCCCCGCACCGCGCCGTCGGGCGTCACCGTCTGCTCACCGGCGCCGGTCAGGGGGCGCGGGCGGCCGGTCGGCGGTGTGTCGTGGCGGGCGACCGTCGGCTCGCCGATGCCCGGACGAACGGGCGCGGGAATCGCGGGGGAGACGGCCGCCGTGCCCGGCGGGAGGACCGGCAGCCGCGGCTCCCGTCCGCCGGGCGCGCCCGGCCGCAGCTCCAGGCTGGCCTGGGCCCCGATCAGCCGCCGCCGCTCTTCGTTGTACGCCGCGCTCAGCAGGTCGGCCATGGGCACGTCCGCGTCGCCGTACCAGGCTTCGCGGTCGGCGAAGGCGAGTTTGGCCGCCTCGGTCACCACGTGCACGTAGTCGGCGCCCAGGAATTCGACGGCGTCGAGGTCGAACCCGGACAGCAGGGCGAGCTGCTGCAGGAAGACCGGCCCCTGCCCCCAAGGTCCCGTCTTGTACACGGTGTGCCCGCGGTAGTCGAAGCTCACCGGCTCCTCGACCGTGGCGGACCAGCGGGCCAGGTCGTCCCCGGTGAGCAGGCCGCCGTGGATCTCGCCCGAGCTGTCCCGCCAGGCGGTGCCGGTGCTGAAAGCGGCGACGGCCTCGGCGACGAACCCTTCGTACCAGGCGTGCCGGGCGGCGGCGAGCTGACCTTCGCGGGTGGCCGAGGCGGCCTCGGCCTCGGCGACCAGCCTGCGGTAGGTCGCCGCGAGCACCGGGTTGGCCAGCCTCGAACCCGGCGCGGGCACCCGGCCGTCCGGCAGCCAGGTGGCCGCCGACGTGGGCCAGTCGTGCCTGAACAGCTCTTCGACCGTCCCGATCGTGGCGGCGATCCGGTCGAGCACCGGCACGCCGCGCTCGGCGTAGTGGATCGCCGGGGCCAGCACCTCGGCCAGCGACCAGGTGCCCCAGCGCTCCAGCAGCAGCATCCAGCCGCCGAACGCGCCCGGCACCGTCGCCGCCAGCAGGCCCGTGCCGGGGACGACGTCCAGCCCCATCGCGGCGAAGCGCTCGACGGTCGCGGCGGCGGGGGCGACGCCCTGCCCGCACACCGCCGAGACCTTCTGCTCCTCCTCGCTCCACAGCAGGATCGGCACCTCGCCGCCGGGGCCGTTCAGGTGGGGTTCGGCGACCTGGAGCACGAACCCGGCCGTCACCGCCGCGTCGAAGGCGTTGCCGCCGCGCTCCAGCACGCCCATCCCGGCCGCCGAGGCCAGCCAGTGGGTGCCGGCGACCATGCCGAAGTCGCCCGTCAGCTCGGGCCTGGTGGTGAACAACGGTCTCTCCTCCGGGGGGACGGGTTCAGGAGACTGTATACAATCCTCGCGTCCCACCCGCGTCGCGGGGTACCGGTTGCCGCCTGTCTAGTCGGCCGGCTGGTTCGCCGTACGGGGCACGGCCGCGAGGAACGACCGGCGGGCGGCGGCGACGTGCGCGACCGCCCTGGCCTGGGCCTCGTCCTCGTCGCCCGCCGCGATGGCCTCGCACAGGCTCAGGTGCTCCGTCCAGGAGTGCGGCCCCCGGGCGGCGGCGGTCTGGCTGAAGACCCACTGCGCCCGCAGCACCATGGGCTTCATCATCAGGCTGAGGTAGGAGTTGCCCGCCGCCTCGCCCACGGCCAGGTGGAAGGCGGTGTTGAGGTCGGCCACCTCCGCCGGTCGCCCGGCCTCCACGGCCCGCTTGGCCGCGTCGAGCACCCGGCGCAGCCGCGCGACGGCCTCCGGGCTGCGTTTGCGCGCCGCCAGCCGGGCGGCCAGGCCCTCGACCGCCATGCGCACGTCGAAGAGCTCCTCGCCCTCCTCGGCCGTCAGCCGCGCGACCCTCGCGCCGACCCGCGGGACGACCTCGACGAACCCCTCGGCGGCCAGCACCCGGATGGACTCGCGCACGGGGTTGCGCGACACGCCGAGCAGCGCGGCCAGCCGATCCTCGACCAGCCGCTCGCCCTGGGCCAGCTCGCCGGACAGGATGCGACGACGCAGCTCCTCGGTGACCTCGCCCAGCAGCGTCGTACGCCCTGCGTCCCGCATCTCATCAGCCATGTGGCCGCCCATCGTATACAAATCCGCGGACGGCCGATCGTCGTCGACCGCTGACACCACCGACCGGTCAGGCGCGCAGGCGCAGCCCCCGGGGGGTCGGATGGAACCCGGCCGCCTCCAGGGCAGCCGCCAGCGGCGATTCCACGATGGACGCGCCGTCGGCCCGCTCCACCGTCAGCTTCCCGAGCGCTCCGTCGCGGACGGCCAGCGCCAGCGCGTCGACCGCCGGTTGCAGCCGCTCGTCGTCGGCGAACGACAGCAACGTCTTGCCGCCCCGCTCCACGTAGAGGACGAGGTGCCCGTCCACGAGCACGACCAGCGAGCCGGCCTTCCTGCCCGGCTTGTGCCCGACGTCGCCGGGACGTTGCGGCCACGGCAGCGCGGCCCCGTACGGGCTGGCCGGGTCGGCGGCGGCCAGCACCACGGCCCGCCGCCCGGACCCGCCCCGGCCGCCGCGCCCGAGCAACCCGGCCTCGCCGCCTTGGTCGAACCCGCCGCCACCGGGCCGCGAGCTTCGGCCACCCTCTGGACCGCCGGCCCCGCCACCGAATCCACCACCGACCCCGCCGCCGAAGTCACCGCCGCCGGGCCGGCCGGTCTCCCAGGTGGGGACCTCGGGCGGCGGACCGGAACCCTCGCCCGGCCCGCCCCCGGTCGGTGCGACGCTCGGGGCCATGGCGCGCATCCGGTCGACCGCCCCCGCCAGCGCGAACTGCGCACCTCCCAGCCCCTCGACGAAGTACCCCCGGCGGCACCGCCCGCTCTCCTCGTAGGCGCGGAGCACCTGGTAGACGGGCGTGAACCCGCCGGGCAGCCGTTCGGAGGTCACCGCCCCGCGCGTCACCACGCCGTGCCGTTCGAGCAGCACCTCGGCCTGCGCGTGCGCCCGCTGCGTCGCGTCGTCGGCCGGGCCGGGCAGCAGCCACCACCGCCCGGCCACGGTCGGCGGCCCGCTCCTCGACGGCAGCACGGCCCGGCGCCGCCGCGTCGTGGCGGGCCGGTGCGCGGGACGCCCGGTGCCCAGCGTGGCCCGCAGCGGCGCGAGCGTGTCGCCGGAGATTCGCCCCGACCACACCAGGTCCCACAACGCGGAGACCAGCGTCGTGTCGTCGAGCGCCCCGCCCTGGGCCCCGAGCTGGTCGGAGATGCCCCGGAAGAACAGCGCGCCCCCACCGCCCAGCAGGTCGAGCACGCGCTCGTGCAGCGGCGTCATCGTGATCTCGGCCGGGTCGGGCAGCAGCAGCGGCGCGGTGTCGGCGAAGTAGAGCGACACCCATCCGTCGCCGCCGGGCAACGACCCCTGCCCCACCCACATCACCTCGCCCGACGAGGTCAGCTCGTCGAGCAGCGCCGGATGGTAGCCGGGCACGCGCGACGGCAGCACCAGCGTCTCCAGCGCGGACGCCGGCACCGCGGCACCCTGGAGCTGCTCGACGGACTGCACCAGCGCGTCCATGGCCCGCGCCGCCCCGGCCCGCGAGCCCTCGGACGACGTGCCAGAACCGGTGATGCCATGCCAGGCGGGCAGGAAGCGGGCCAGCGTCTCGGGTGCGACCGGCTCGACCTCCTTGCGCAGCCGGGCCAGCGACCTGCGGCGCAACATCCGCAGCACCCCGGCGTCGCACCACTCCTCGCCCCGGCCGCCCGGCCGGAACTCCCCGTTCACGACGCGCCCCGACGCGGCCAGCCGCCGCAGCGCGTCGGTGACCACGGCCGTGCCGAGCCCGAACCTGGCGGCGGCGGTGCCGGCGTGGAAGGGACCGCGGGTGCGGGCGTGCCGGGCCACCAGGTCGGCCAGCGGGTCGGGCACCGGCTCCAGGAACACGTGCGGCACCCCCACGGGCAGCGGCACGCCGAGCGCGTCGCGCAGCCGGGCGGCGTCCTCCACGGCCGCCCACTGCTCCTCGCCCGCGACGCGCACGCGGATGGCCCGGCGCGCGCGTTCCAGCTCCTCCAGCCAGGACGGGTCGCCGCCGCGCACGCTCACGTCGGGCGTCAGCAGCGGCCCGTGCGAACGCAGCAGGTCGGCCAGGTCTTCGGCGTCGCGCAGCGGCCGGTCGAGCCGGGCCAGCTCGCGCTCGCTGCTCACGATCACGTCGGGATCGAGCAGCTCGCGCAGGTCGGCCTGGCCGAGCAGCTCGGCCAGCAGCGTGGTGTCCAGCGCCAGGGCCTGCGCGCGGCGTTCGGCCAGCGGCGCGTCACCCTCGTACATGAACGCGCCGACGTAGTGGAACAGCAGCGACGCGGCGAACGGCGAGGCCTGCGACGTCTCGACCTCCACCACCCGGATCCGGCGCGCCGCGATGTCGCGCATGAGCTGGACCAGCCCCGGCACGTCGAACACGTCCTGGAGGCACTCGCGCATCGTCTCCAGCACGATCGGGAACGAGGCGTACTGGGAGGCGACGCCCAGCAGATGGGCGGCCCGCTGGCGCTGCTGCCACAGCGGGCTGCGCCGGCCCGGCACACGGCGTGGCAGCAGCAGCGCCCGCCCCGCGCACTCCCTGAACCGGGAGGCGAACATCGCCGACCCGCCCAGCTCCTCGGTGACGATCTGCTCGATCTCCTCGGCGTCGAACGCCGCCACGTCGGTGGGCGGCTCGGCCAGCGTGTCGGGGATGCGCAGCACGATGCCGTCGTCGGAGTGCACGGCCTGCACGTCGATGCCGTAACGCTCGCGCAGCCGCCGGTTGATCGCCAGCGCCCAGGGCGCGTGCACCCGCGCGCCGTAGGGGGAGTGGATCACCACCCGCCAGTCGCCCAGCTCGTCGTGGAAGCGCTCGACCAGCAGGGTACGGTCGTCGGGCACGTAGCCCGTGGCCTCGCGCTGCTCGTCGAGGTAGGCCAGCAGGTTGCTCGCGGCGAACTCGTCGAGCCCCGCCTCCCTGATGCGGTCGGTGGAACCCTGCTTGGCCTGCTCCCGCAGGAACTGCCCGATCGCCCGGCCCAGCTCGGCCGGCCGCCCGGCCGCGTCGCCGTGCCAGAACGGCAGCTTCCCCGGCTGCCCGGGAGCGGGCGAGACCAGCACCCGGTCGGCCGTGATGTCCTCGATCCGCCACGACGTCGCGCCCAGCACGAACACGTCGCCCACCCGCGACTCGTAGACCATCTCCTCGTCGAGCTCGCCCACCCGGGACGCCTTCTCGCCCACGAGGAACACGCCGAACAGGCCGCGGTCGGGGATCGTGCCGCCGTTGGTCACGGCCAGCCGCTGCGCGCCGGGCCGCCCCTGGAGCGCGCCGGTGACGCGGTCCCAGACGATGCGCGGCCGCAGCTCGGCGAACTCCTCGCTCGGGTAGCGCCCGGCCAGCATGTCGAGCGTGGCCTCCAGCGCGCTGCGCGGCAGGGTGGCGTAGGGGGCGGCCCGCTTGACCATGGTCTCCAGCTCGTCGACGGTCCACTCGTCGAGCGCGGTCATGGCCACGATCTGCTGGGCCAGCACGTCGAGCGGGTTGCGCGGGTAGCGCAGCTCCTCGATCTGCCCGCCGCGCATGCGCTCGGCCACCACGGCCGTCTGGACGAGGTCGCCCCGGTACTTGGGGAAGATCACCCCTCGGGAGACCGCGCCCACCTGGTGGCCGGCCCGGCCGATGCGCTGCAGCCCGCTGGCTACGCTCGGCGGGGCCTCCACACACGCCACCAGGTCGACCGCGCCCATGTCGATGCCCAGTTCCAGGCTGGAGGTGGCGACCACGGCGGGCAGCCGCCCCGACTTGAGCGCCTCCTCGATCTGGGCCCGCTCCTCCTTCGACACCGAGCCGTGGTGGGCCCGGACGATCTCGCTCACCACGCCCTTGCTCGCCCCCGCCTGCGCCATCGTCTCGGCGGGCATGCGCCTGGACGGCGGCTCCCGGTCGTCCGGCGGGGGCTCCTGGTCCTGCGGGGGTGTCTCCCAGATCGACAGGTCGATCGCCTCGGGCCCCTGCCGCCGCGTGTAGGCCAGCTCGTTGAGCCGGGTGCACAGCCGCTCGGCCAGCCGCCTGGAGTTGGCGAACACGATCGTCGAGCTGTGGGACTCGATCAGGTCGAACAGGCGGTCTTCCACATGGGGCCAGATCGACCGGCCGGACGACGGCTCGACCTGCTCGGGATCGGGCGCGCCCGCCATCTCCGTCATGTCCTCGACCGGGACGACGACCTCGATCTCGATGCGCTTGTCGGACGGCGGCTGCACCACCGTCGCCGGACGCGTGCCGCCGAGGAAGGCCGCCACCTCGCTCACCGGCCGCACGGTCGCCGACAGCCCCACCCGCTGGGCCGGACGCTCCAGCAGCGCGTCGAGCCGCTCCAGGCTGAGCGCCAGATGGGCGCCGCGCTTGGTGGCCGCGACCGCGTGCACCTCGTCGACGATCACCGTCTCGACGTCGCGCAGCGCGTCGCGCGCCTGGCTGGTGAGCAGCAGGAACAGCGACTCGGGGGTGGTGATCAGAATGTCGGACGGCTTGGCGGCGAACCGCCTGCGCTCCTCGGCCGGGGTGTCGCCGGAGCGGATCGCCACCGAGATCTCCGGCACCGGCAGCCCGAGCCGCCGCGCCGTCTGCCTGAGCCCGGCCAGCGGCGCGCGCAGGTTGCGCTCGACGTCGACGGCCAGCGCCTTGAGGGGCGACACATAGAGCACGCGGGTGCCCGGCTTGTGCCCCTTCGCCGCGCCCTCGCCCGGTGCCTGCCCGGCCGCCCGCGCCGCGAGCCGGTCGAGCGACCACAGGAACGCCGCCAGCGTCTTGCCCGACCCCGTGGGCGCGACGACCAGCGTGTTGTCGCCGCGCGCGATCGACTCCCACGCGCCCTCCTGGGCCGCCGTGGGCGCCTGGAAGGCGCCGGCGAACCATTGCCTGGTCACCTGGGTGAAGTGGTCTAGCGAGCTCACCAGCACATACTGCCTCGCGCCACCGACAGAAAACGCATTGGAGCGGCGCCGGGTGATTGAGCGGGGGTCAAGGCGGACATACAGCGACCGTGACCATTGATTATGCCGCCGTCGAGACCCGACGCGCACAGTTGCGGCGCCAGTACGCCTTACCGCACCGGCCGTCGAGCAGCGCCCGTGGCCTGCATCACGTGGCCATGTTGTCGTCCGATGTGGAGCGGACCATCAAGTTCTACCAGGAACTTCTGGAGTTCCCGCTGACGGAGATCATCGAGAACCGCGACTACAGGGGTTCGAGCCACTTCTTCTTCGACATCGGCAACGGCAACCTGCTCGCGTTCTTCGACTTCCCGGGGCTCGACCTCGGCCCGTACCAGGAGGTGCTCGGCGGGCTGCACCACGTGGCGATCTCCGTCGACCCCGCCACCTGGGAACGGCTGCGCGGCAAGCTGGAGATGGCCGGCGTGCCGCACCAGATCGAGAGCGGCGCCTCCATCTACTTCAAGGACCCCGACGGCGCCCGGCTGGAGCTGCTCGCCGACCATCTCGGTGAGATGTACGGTGCGCGAGTTCTGTGACTGTTCGTCCCGGCTCAGCGCCGTGACGCCCTGCGCGTACGCGGCCTGCCCGCACGCGGCTCCTGCCTGATTCCCGCGTGCCGCTCCGATCGCTGTCCCTTCTCCTTCTGGACGGCCTGCCGCATCGCGAGCGACAGCCGGCGGCGCCGCGTCCTGTTGGCCTTGGTCCTGGCGGTCTTCGGGGGTGAAGACTTGGGGGTCTTTGGCATGCGGATGTCTTACCCACACCTGACGCGATTCCATACTTGGTCCATGCGCCTGACCGAGTTCTGGAGACGGATGAACGTCCATTTCGGCGAGACCTATGCCGAGTCGTGGGCCCGCGACTACGTGATCGCCCCGCTGGGCGGCCGTACCGTGATCCAGGCGCTGGCCGACGGCGAGAGCGCCAAGACCGTGTGGCGGGCCGTGTGCCAGGTGGAGAACGTCTCACCCGGGCTGCGTTGAGCCCAGCGTCCGGCGGAGCGCGTCCGCCGTGGCCTCCAGGTCGTCCGCGCTGCCCTGGCCGCCCGGCGACCACAACAACGTCCAGCCCTCGCTGGAGGGGGTGGCGAAGATGATCGTCTGGCGGCGCGTGCGCGGATGCCACACCCACAGCACCGGATCGTCGCCGCCGACCATGCGGCTGACCAGCCCCTGATGGGGCAGCAACTCGGCGAGCGCCTCCAGAAGGGTGCGCCGTTCCCCGGTGTAGCCACTCGCCACTTCGCCGCCTTCCAGCCGATCCCCTGCATGGGAGTCTCCCCAGCTCACGGCGTATGACAACACGTCGGCGGCAACCCGCGCGGAAGATCGCGAACACCCTCGCCTCCCACGCCCCAAGTGTCACCGGAGCCCCGGCGCCCGCGCTCCCCGCGCGGCGGTCCGCGTTTTCCAGGACGGCTCAGGTCCGCGTCACCGGGCCGGATCCGTGTTCTTCGGGACCGGCAGGATCCGCGTTTCCGGACGGGGCGGATCGGGATTTCCCGACGGGTCAGATGCCGCTCGTCCGCGAGGGGCAGGCGTTCGTCGGGCCCGGACCCAGGCAGCCGCCCATGCGGGGGCACCCCATCACATCCGCCCGCCGCGCCCGATCCCACGGCAACGACCCCCCGGGCAGACCCCACGGCCAATCCGCCGGCAACCACCATGAACGTGAGCGACGTCCGAGCAACGGCCCCGCCCTCCTCTGACCACGACGCATGCATCCCAGCAGCGTGTTCGTGATGTGATCGAACAGCCGTTCGGCTACGATGAACCTGCCGAACTCGGCCACGCCTTCCCCGACCGTCTCAGAAAATGTCGGTGGCAGGCCGTAGCTTTCACTCGACTGATCGGACCACGACCCTCCAGAGGGAGCTCCCATGGCTATCAACGACCGCGAGAAGGCCCTCGAGACCGCGCTCGCTCAGATCGAGCGGCAGTTCGGCAAGGGCTCCGTCATGCGACTGGGCGACGACGCCCGAGCCCCCATCGAGGTGATCCCCACCGGGTCGATCTCCCTTGACGTGGCCCTCGGCATCGGCGGCCTCCCGCGTGGGCGCATCGTCGAGATCTACGGCCCCGAGTCCTCGGGCAAGACCACGGTCGCCCTGCACGCGGTGGCCAACGCCCAGCGGGCCGGCGGCATCGCGGCGTTCATCGACGCCGAACACGCCCTTGACCCCGAATACGCCAAGAAGCTGGGCGTCGACACCGACGCCCTGCTGGTCTCCCAGCCCGACACCGGTGAGCAGGCGCTCGAGATCGCCGACATGCTGATCAGGTCCGGCGCGGTCGACATCATCGTCATCGACTCGGTGGCCGCCCTGGTGCCCAAGGCCGAGATCGAGGGCGAGATGGGCGACAGCCACGTCGGCCTCCAGGCCCGCCTGATGTCCCAGGCCCTGCGCAAGGTCGCCGGCGCGCTCAACAGCACCGGCACCACCGCGATCTTCATCAACCAGCTCCGCGAGAAGATCGGCGTCATGTTCGGCAGCCCCGAGACCACGACCGGTGGTAAGGCGCTCAAGTTCTACGCCTCCGTCCGCATGGACATCCGCCGCATCGAGACCCTGAAGGACGGCACGGAGGCGGTCGGCAACCGCACCCGGGTCAAGGTCGTCAAGAACAAGATGGCCCCGCCCTTCCGCGTCGCCGACTTCGACATCCTCTACGGCGTGGGCATCTCCCGCGAGGGCGGCCTCATCGACATGGGCGTCGAGCACGGCTTCGTCCGCAAGTCGGGCGCCTGGTACACGTACGAGGGCGACCAGCTGGGCCAGGGCAAGGAGAACGCGCGCAACTTCCTGAAGAACCACCCCGACATGGCCAACGAGATCGAGAAGAAGATCAAGGACAAGCTCGGGGTCGGTCCGAAGCTTGACACGCCCGCCGAGCCCGCCGCCGCCGTCCCGGCTCCCGCGGCCGCGCCCTCGGGTCGTGGCTCGAAGTCCACCCCCAAGCCGGGTGACGTCTGATCGGTCGGCGCATGAGTGACAGGGATCCGTCGCAGGCGCCCCGTTCCCAGGACTGGGGCGCATGGCCCGACCTCCCCGCCTCGGGGGAGCGCAGAAAGCGCGGACCCCGCGGCCCCCGGGCCACCCCCTCCGACCCGACGCCCACGTCCCCCACCCCCGAGCCGCCGACCTGGGCCACCCCGGCTGAGCCGGTGACCGGGGCCACCATCTCCGAGCCGGTGACCCGGGCTACCGGCCGTCCGGCCTCGGGCAGGGGTTCCCGTGGCGCCGACCTGGCCCGGTCGGCCGCGGACGGCTGGCCGTCGGTAGACGAATGGCACGAACAACGCGCCCGCCTCCGAGCCGCCGCCTCCGAGCCCCCCACTCCCGACGGCGACCACTCTCCGACCGCCCACGACGGGCTGGACGCCGCCGCCGATCACGCTGAGGCCGCTGGTGTCGTTCACCATGAAGTGGACGACGTGGTGGTTCGCGACGACACGGACGACGTGGTCGTCCAAGCGCAGGTGGACGACGAGGGTGTGTCGAGCTGGGGCACGGGCGGGCAGACCGTTGCCGCGCCCTCGGCGTGGGGCCCTGGTCGGCAGGCCGTTGTCGCGCCCCCGGCATGGGGCCCGGGCCGGGAGATGGCCGCGCCGGCCTTCCATTGGCCGGGCGACCCCCGCACCCAACCCGACGGGGGAGATACAGGCTCGACTCGCGAAGCCGACCGAAGCCTGAGCAATGAGGCTGAGGTCGAGCTGGGTGGAGGGGCGCCCGTTGCGCCGAGCGATGAGGCTGACGGTGGGCCGCGCAGAAGGGCTGGCGTTGCGCCGGAAGGTGACGCCGGTGCCGGGCTGAGCGAAGGGGCCGACGTGACGCCGGGCAGTGAGGCCGATGTCGCGCCGAGCGGTGAAGCGGGTTTCGGGCTCGGGCTCAGGCCGCACAGTGAAGTGTTCATGACGTGGCCAGGCGCTGAGCGTGGCGATCCGGCTGACCGGCCCACTCCCGGCTGGCTCCACTCGTCCG
This sequence comes from Nonomuraea sp. NPDC049646, assembly GCF_044465525.1. NCBI lineage: Bacteria > Bacillati > Actinomycetota > Actinomycetes > Streptosporangiales > Streptosporangiaceae > Nonomuraea > Nonomuraea sp. NPDC049646. The sequence continues at coordinate 233,737 of NZ_JBITLU010000004.1, forward strand.
CCCCCAGCGCTCAGGACGACGAAGCCGCCCCCGACGGCGGCGCGGACAGTCGTGGCAGAGCCGGTGGGCGAGGCAGCAGCCGGACCAGTGGCCGGGCCGGGGGACGGGCGTCCCGAGGTCGCTCCGACGCCGATGCCGACGCGCCGATCTTCGTCTGGCCGGGCGAGCGTAAGGCTCCTGCCGACCCGGACACCGCTGCGAGCGAACCTTCCGAAGAAGCCCGCGCCGAGCCGGCCCGTAAGCGCAGTCCCGGAAGGCGTAAGAGAAAGGCCCAGGTCGACGAGGATTTCGCCGGAAGCTCCCTGGACGAGCCGAGCGATCATGACGGCGAGGGCGCTGCTGGGCGGCGTACGAGCAGGCAGAAGGTTCGGGACGGCGAGGGCTTCTCTGCAAGCCCTTCGGACGAGCAGCGGATTGACCATGAGGGCGAGGGCGCTGCTGGCGTAGCTCCGCGGCGTACGAGCGAGCGCGGAGATCAGGAGAGTGAGGAGAGCTCCGAGGCGCGGTCGGCTGGGCTGAGTGGTCAGGATGGCGGCGGTGTCCCTGAGGAGCGCCTGCGGGAACGGGAAGATCCGTACGAGCCCGGCGGCGTTGGCGGAAAGCCGGAGGGTGAGGCCTCCTCCGAGGAGAAGCGCGGCGCCGATGAGTGGCACTCTGAGGTGCTGGCCGGAAGCAGTTGGTTCGGCGATGCGCAGGACGCGGGTGGGAAGAAGCGTTCAAGCAAGGGGCGCCGGACCGGCGGCCGAGGCGCCGGACGGGGGAACGGCAGGGGGAGCGGACGCTTCGGGAGAGGCGCGACCGGCCGTGGCGGCCCGCTGTCCGACGGGCCGCCGCCTGATGGGCCAATGCACGACGGGCCAATGCACGACGGGCCCGTGCATGACGGGCCACCGCATCACGGGGCATCGCATCGCGGGCCGTTGCCTGATGGGCCGGACGTGGGCAGTTCCGCTGCGGCGGCGCCTGCGGCGGATCCGGAGTCCGTTGCGCGGGCCATCTGTCTTCGGTTGCTCACCATGGCACCCAAGACGCGGGCGCAGCTCGCCGAGGCCCTTCGCAAGAGGGACGTACCGGATGAGGCTGCCGGAAAGGTGCTTGATCGGTTTGTCGAGCTCGGGCTGATCAATGACGAGGCGTTCGCGGAGGCGTGGGTCGATTCCCGGCACCACGGACGGGGCCTCGCCAAGCGTGCGCTCGCGGCCGAGCTGCGCCATCGGGGTGTGGACACCGAGACCGTGAAGGAAGCCGTGGAGCGCCTGGACTCCGATCAGGAGGCCGAGACGGCCCGACGGCTGGTGGACCGTAAGCTCGCCTCCACCCGATCCCTCGACTCGCAGACCCGTACGCGGCGTCTGGCCGGCATGCTCGCGCGCAAGGGGTACTCGTCGGGGCTGGCGTACCGGGTGATCCGGGAGGCTCTCGAACAGGAGGGCATCGACCTGGAGGACGACTTCTCCTGATCCCTCAGGGGCCTCCACCTGACCCGGCGCCTGTCACGCTCGGGGCTCAGAGCGATGGAGGGACTGTGGGGCTGTCTCCGGGCGGGACCCTCTCGCTCGGAGCGTGGGGCCTGAAGGCCTGCGGCCGGGCTCGGAGTATAGGAAGGCCGAAAGGTGCAGGTCTGCCATCGGGGTCGAAGTTTCCCGCGCTCGGGCTCAGGCAGATCACCAAGGGCCGTCGGAGGTCTACGGTTTCATGGGCGGTGGTCGCTGGGTGCGGGTTGTGGGCTTTGTCTGGGCGATGGGGGTTGGAGAGGTGAGGGTGGGGGACAAATGGGGGTGATCGTGGGTTATGTGGTTGATTGGGGAGATGCGGGCCCGTAAGACACGCTTGAGGACGCGTTTGCTTGCTCGTGACCTGTTCGACGCATAACCTCGACGACAGTGAGGAGTTACTCCGCGCAGCGCGGATTGCCATACCGGTGAACGACGGACGAACGAGCTCGGTTGATCGAGGCAGGCGAGGTGTCGGCTATGGGGGCCGATGCCCGGTCCGCCTTGGCCTGACATCGGCCCTGGAGACGACGCCGACCGGGCTTTCCGTGGCGCGCACGTGACCCCTCCCGTTTTGGGTCCGCGTTATGAGGTGTTGACGACGCGAGGAGGGCGGGGCGCGCATGCAGCCGCTTGTCGTGGTGCTGATGGTGGCGGTGCTCGTGCTCGCGTTCGGGATGATCGTGGCGCTGCTCGTCGTCATACGCCGTACGTCTGGCGGTTTGCCCCGGAAGTCCGAGCCGAGCCCTGAGCAGGTCGAGGCCGTACACGCGGAGCTTGAGGAGGCGCGGGAGCGGGCCAGGGAGATCCGCGCCAAGGCTGAGAGCGACGCCGAGGAGCTCCTGCGCAGGTCGGAGAGCGCCGTCGAGAGCGCCGCGCAGATGCGGCGGGAGGTCGAGGAGGAGAGCCGGATCCTGAAGTCCGAGCTCAAGGAGCTCCGGACCGATCTCGAACGCAGGGAGGCCAGGCTGGCCGAGCGCGAGCAGCGGCTCGACGAGGAGGCCAGGCGGCAGTCCGAGCGGGACAGGAAGCTGGCCGAGACCGAGGTCGAGCTGGCCGACCGGCGCGAGGAACTGCTCCAGGTCGAGGACGAGCGGCGGCTGATCCTGGAACGGGTCGCCGGGCTGACGGGGGAGCAGGCCAAGTCCGAGCTGGTCAAGGAGATCGAGAACCAGGCCAAGCGCGAGGCGGCGCTGATCATCAGGGAGATCGAGGGCGAGGCCCGCAAGGAGGGCGAGAAGCGGGCCACCAAGATCGTGACGCTGGCGGTCCAGCGGGTGGCGGCCGAGCAGACGGCCGAGTCGGTCGTCAGCGTGCTGCATCTGCCCGGCGACGAGATGAAGGGCCGGATCATCGGGCGCGAGGGGCGCAACATCCGGGCGTTCGAGTCGACCACCGGCGTGAACCTGATCATCGACGACACGCCGGAGGCGGTGTTGCTGTCGTGTTTCGACCCGGTTCGCAGGGAGACGGCGCGGCTCACGCTGGAGAAACTGGTGCTGGACGGGCGCATCCATCCGCAGCGCATCGAGGAGGCGCACGACCGCAGCCGTCAGGAGGTCCAGGACCTCTGTGCGCGGGCCGGCGAGGACGCGCTGGTCGAGCTGGGCATCACGGACATGCATCCCGAATTGACGCTGCTGCTCGGGCAGCTTCGTTACCGCACCTCCTACGGTCAGAACGTGCTCAAGCACCTCATCGAGTCCGCGCACATCGCCGGGATCATGGCGGCCGAGCTGAAGATGAACCAGCAGCTCATGAAGCGGTGCGCGCTGCTGCACGACATCGGCAAGGCGCTCACGCACGAGGTCGAGGGCAGTCACGCGCTGATCGGCGCCGAGATCGCCCGCCGGTACGGCGAGCAGGAGGACGTGGTGCACGCCATCGAGGCGCACCACAACGAGGTCGAGGTCCGTACGGTCGAGGCGGTGCTCACGCAGGCGGCCGACGCCATCAGCGGCAGCCGTCCGGGGGCGCGCAGGGAGTCGCTGGAGGCGTACGTCAAGCGGCTGGAGCGGCTGGAGGAGATCGCGCAGTCGTACGAGGGCGTGGAGAAGGTGTTCGCCATGCAGGCCGGGCGGGAGATCCGGGTCATGGTCAAGCCGGACGCGATCGACGACATCCAGGCGCAGGTGATCGCCCGGGACGTGGCCAAGCAGGTGGAGGAGGAGCTGACGTACCCGGGGCAGATCCGGATCACGGTGGTGCGCGAGTCCCGCGCCACCGAGTTCGCCCGCTGACCCCGAGAAAGCCGCCCGCCGGCCCCGAGAAGACTCACCCATTCCGAGAACCCGCCCATGCCAGGAGCCCGCTGGTTCCATGAGGTGGAAGCGCCTGGGGGCGGGTCAGGTTGATGCTGGAGCCTCCTGGCGGGTGAGGCGGCGTGTCGGCGGGCGCGGGGTGCGCCCGCCGAGAGACGCAGCTCAGGCCAGGCGGATGCGGGGGTCCAGAAGACCATAGGCGATGTCCACGATCAGGTTCGCCACCACCACGGCGGTGGTGGCCAGGATGACGACGCCCATGATCACCGGCAGGTCCCCGCTGATGAACGCCTGCACCACCGCCTGCCCGATGCCGCCGAGCCCGAAGACCGACTCCGTCACCACCAGGCCGCCGATCAGCGTGCCGATGTCCACGCCGAGCTGGGTCACCACGGGGGTCAGTGCGGCGCGCAGGCCGTGCCGGTAGATGACGCGGCCCTCGGGCACGCCCTTGGCGCGGGCCGTACGGATGTAGTCCTCGCCCAGGACGTCCAGCATGGAGCCCCGGGTGAGCCGGGCGTACGAGGCCGCCTGGACCATGGCCAGCGTGATCCACGGCAGGATCAGATGGCGAGCCCATTCGCCGGGGTTCTCGGAGAAGGGCACGTAGGAGTCGGGCGGCAGGATCGGGGCGCCCGCCATGGTGAGCTGGAAGAAGAAGAAATACAGCAGCAGCAGGCCGACCACGAACGTCGGCATCGAGACCCCGGCCAGGGCCAGCGTGGTCAGGGCGCGGTCGAGGAACGAGCGGACGCGGGTGGCGCTGAGCACGCCGGCGCCGACGCCGACGCAGAGCCACAGGACGGCGCCGCCGAGCACCAGCGAGAACGTCGGCGGGAAGTCCTGGGCGAGCAGCTTGCCCACCGATTCGCCCGAGAAGTACGACTGGCCGAGGTCGCCGTGCAGCAGCCGGCCCAGGTAGTCGAAGTACTGGACGATGGTGGGACGGTCGAGGCCGAGGTTGTGCCGGATCAGGTCGACCTGCTCGGGGGTGGCCTGGCGGCCGGCCAGCGTACGGGCGGGGTCGCCGGGGGCGACGAAGAACAGGAAGAACGTGCCCAGGGAGACCAGCCACAACACCAGCACCCCGAGCAGCGTCCGCCGCAGCAGGAACCGTCGCAACATCAGCCCTCCACCTCCTGAAGCAACCCGGGCTCCTGAAGCAACCCGGGCTCCTGAAGCAACCCGGGCTCCTGAAGCAACCCCGGCTCCGGAAGCGACTGCGGCTTCTGAAGCAGCACCGGCATCCCACCCCGGTCACGAAGCAGCGGCATCGGACCCCCCAGCAGCGGCACCGGACCCAGAAGCAGCAGGCGCGGACGCCGGAGCGGCGGCCGCGCGCCTGTTCCGCCGTCGCCGGCGGCTGAACAGCCGTTCCATCCGGGGATCGATGGCGTCCCTGATCCCGTCGCCGACCAGGTTGAACGCCAGCGTCGTGATCAGCAGCGAGGCCGCCGGGAAGCCCAGATACCAGTACGCCACCCGGTAGAACCCCTGGGCCTCGCTCAGCAGGTTCCCCCACGACGGGGTGGGGGGAACGATCCCGAGCCCCAGATAGGACAGGGTGGACTCGAACACGATCGCGGCCGGCACCAGCAGCGTGGTGAGCACGATGACGGGGGCCAGCAGGTTCGGCAGGATGTCGACGAACATGATCCGCGCGTCGCCGGCACCCATCGACCGGGCCGCCTCGACGTACTCGCGTTCCTTGAGCGACAACGTCTGGCCGCGCACCACGCGGGCGATGGCCGCCCAGGAGTAGAACGAGATCACCCCGATCGTCGCGGTCAGCGAGGGCCCGGCGATGGACACCACCGCGATCGCGAAGATCAGGTACGGGAACGACAGGACCACGTCCATGAGCCGGGACAGGATGGTGTCGATGACGCCGCCGTAGTACCCGGCCAGCAGCCCGATGACGACCCCGACCAGCGCCGCCACGCCGGTCGCGACCACGCCGACGAGCAGTGAGACGCGCGCGCCGTACAGGACCCTGATGAACAGGTCGCGGCCGAGGCGGTCGGTGCCGAACCAGAACTCGCCGTTGGGCGCGACGGGCAGGCCCTGGTCGGTGATGCCGGTGTCGCGGAACTGCTCGTCGGGGTCGTGGCCGTTCCACGCCGAGATGAGCGGCGCGGCCAGGGCCAGCAGGCACAGCAGCACGACGACGATGCCCGAGATCAGGGCCACCCGGTCGGACCTGATCCGCGCCCAGGCGAGCTGCCAGGGGCTGCGTCCGGCGATCGTGCGGTCGGTGACGACGTCCGGACGGATCTCCGTGAGAGTCATGCGGTCCTCCCGGCGGTCAGGTCCTCGCCCGCCTCGACGGGGTAGTGACAGGCCACCAGGTGCTCCTGGGGCACCAGCAGCGGTTCCTCGGCCGAGCAGCGTTCGCGCGCCTTCGGGCACCGCGGATGGAACCGGCACCCGGCGGGCGGGTCGATCGGCGAGGGCACGTCGCCGGTGAGGATGATGCGGTGCCGCCGTTCGGCCTCGTCGGGGTCGGCCACGGCGGTCGCCGACAGCAGCGCGTTCGTGTACGGATGGCGGGGCACCGCGTGCAGTTCCTCCGCGGTGGCCAGTTCGGCCACCTTGCCCAGGTACATGACCGCGATCCGGTCGCTGACGTGCCGCACCACGGACAGGTCGTGGGCGATGAACAGGTACGTCAGCCCGAAGTCGTCCTGGAGGTCCTTGAGCAGGTTGAGGATCTGGGCCTGGATGGAGACGTCCAGCGCCGAGACCGGCTCGTCGCAGATGATCAGCCGGGGCCGCAGCGCGAGCGCCCGCGCGACCCCGATGCGCTGCCGCTGCCCGCCGGAGAACTCGGCGGGGAACCGGTTGTAGTGCTCGGGGTTGAGCCCGACCCGTTCCATCAGCTCCTGGACGGTCCGCCGCAGCTCCTGGCCGCTCTGCACCCGGTGGATGACGAGCGGGTCGGCGATGATCGAGCCGACCCGCCGGCGCGGGTTCAGCGAGCCGTACGGGTCCTGGAAGATCACTTGGATGTCGCGCCGGTAGGGCCGCATCCGGCGCCGCGGCAGGTTCGTGATGTCGTCGCCGTCGAAGCGCACGCTGCCGGAGGTGATGGGATGCAGGCCCGCGATGCACCGGGCCAGCGTGGACTTGCCGCAGCCGGTCTCGCCGACCAGGCCGAGCGTCTCGCCGGGCGACAGCGACAGGCTGACGCCGTCGACGGCTCTGACCTGGCCGATGGTCTGCTTGATCAGCATGCCGCTGGTGATGGGGAAGTGTTTGACCAGGTTCTCGACTTCGAGCAGCATCAGGACTCCTCCGCCGTGCCGAGCACCGCCCGCTTGCGCAGCGCCTCGGCCTCCGCGCCGAGCCCGATCGCCTCGTGCGGCAGCCAGCACGCCGAGGCGTGGCCGCGCGCGCCCGTGATGGAGGCCAGCGGCGGCCGCTCGGCGGGACAGACCGGCATCACGTACGGGCAGCGCGGATGGAAGGCGCACCCGGACGGGATCGCGATCAGGCTGGGCGGCGAGCCGGGGATGGGCCGCAGCCGTCCGCCGCGGTCGCCGGTGCTGCCCGGGATCGACTCCAGCAGGCCCTTGGTGTACGGGTGGTGCGGTTGGTAGTAGAGCGTGCGCCGGTCGGCCCGCTCGACGACGAGCCCGGCGTACATGACGAGCACCTCGTCGGCCATGCCGGCCACGACGCCGAGGTCGTGCGTGATGAGGACGAGCGCGATGTCGAACTCGGCCTGCACCCGCCCGATCAGCTCAAGGATCTGCGCCTGGACGGTCGCGTCCAGCGCGGTGGTGGGCTCGTCGGCGACGATGAGCTTGGGGTTGAGCGCGAGCGACATGGCGATCATCGCCCGTTGCCGCATGCCGCCGGAGAACTGGTGGGGGTAGTCGTCCACCCTGCGGTCGGGGCGCGGGATGCCCACCAGGCCCAGCAGCTCGACGGCCCGTTTCCTGGCCTCGGCGCGGCGGGTGCCGGGATGGTGGACGCGGATCAGCTCCTCGATCTGCCAGCCGACCTTGTAGAGCGGGTGCAGGCTGGTCAGCGGGTCCTGGAAGACCACGCTGATCTCCGCGCCGCGGATGCGGCGAAGCTGCTCGTTGTCGAGTCCGAGCAGGTCGACTCCCTCGAACAGGGCCGTACCCGAGATGTCGGCGTCGGGGGTCAGCCCGAGGATCGCCTGGGTGCTCACGGTCTTGCCACTGCCGGACTCGCCGACGATCGCCAGCGTCTGGCCTCGGTCGACGGTGAACGACAGCCCCCGCACCGCCTGGACCACGCCGTCGGAGGTGGGGAAGGACACCTGGAGGTCGGTTACCTCAAGCAGGCTCATATGTCTCCCTCGCGGCCGTCCCGCGGGCCCGCCTGCCGGCGCGCCCGCGGGAGGCCGGTCGTCAAGGCGTGTTGGGGTTCAGCCAGAGGTTGGTGACGTCGAAGACCTGGTACGACGGCAGGTACAGGGCGTTCTGCACCCGCTTGTTCTTGTAGAGCGGCGTGTTCTGGTTGTTCAGCGGCACGATCACCGCGTCGGCCAGCACCGTCTGGTCGGCCTCGTGCCACAGCGCCGCGGCCTTGGCCTGGTCGGTCTCGGCGAGCGCCCGCTTGATCAGGTCGTCCACCTTGGGGTTGCTGTAGCAGCCGTAGTTGCTGGTGCCGGCGTTGCAGTTGGTCTGGAACAGCGGCTGCATGACCGCGCGGCCGTTGTTGCCGTACCAGTCGGGGATCCAGCCGGGGGCCGACAGGTCCCACTCGCTGTTCTTGGCGTGCGAGGGCGTCTGCAGGTAGGTGTAGTAGTCGCCCTGGCGCAGCGGCAGGCCCTTGACGGTGATGCCGCACTTCTTCAGGTCGGCCGCGTACGACTGGAAGTTGGCCGGGTGGTTGCCCGCGTTGCGGAAGGCGCCGATGAGGGTCAGCCCGTTGGGGTAGCCGGCCTCGCTCAGCAGCTGCTTGCACTTGGCCGGGTCGCCCTGGTCGCCCGGCGTCGGGTACGGGTTGTACTCCTGGTAGCCGATGTTGCCGGGCGGGATGACGGTGTGCAGCGCGGTCGCGACATCCGCGCCGCCGTAGATCTTGGCGATGGCGGTCTTGTTGATCGCGTACTCGATGGCCTGGCGGACCTTGAGCTTGCCCATCGCCCCGCCGGCGTTCTTGCTCTGCAGGTTGAACACCACGTACGGGTTCGTCACCGCGCCGGGGAAGATCGTGAAGTTGGGGTCGTTGCTCTTGAGCTGCGGGATCTGCGAGGTCGGCACCGGCAGGTCCCACGACAGGTCGGCGCTGCCGGCCTCGATCTGCTGCTGGACGGCGTCCGGCTCGCCGACGCCCATCTTGACGTCGATGGCGTTGACGTACTGGTGCCTGATCGGGTCGGACTCCTGCTTCCAGGCCGGGTTCTTCTCCAGCCGGATCGACTTGGTGGCCACGTACGAGGTGATCTTGTACGGGCCGTTGGAGATCACGTGCTGGCGGAAGGTGGCGTCGTCGGGGACGTACTGGTCGTACTCCTGCGGCGCGGCCGAGGCGAAGTTCAGGGCCAGGATGTTGAGGAAGTCACCGGCCGGCTGGGTCAGGGTGAAGACGACCGTCTTGTCGTCCTTGGCCTGCACGCCGGCGATGTCGTGGCCGTTCTGGAAGTCGGCCAGGGCCTTGGCGGTGGGCTTGGCCTTCTCGAACGCCTTGATGTAGGCGTCGCAGTACTCGGCCATGCCCTTGATCGTGCTGGTGTAGTAGCCGGGCGCGCCGGAGCCCGCCACCGGGTTGCAGATGCGCTTGAACCCGCGGACGAAGTCGCCCGCCGTCACCGGCCGCGGCGGCTGGGTGTCCCACTGCACGCCGTCGCGCAACTTGATGGTGTACGTGAGCTTGTCGGCGCTCAGTCCGCCGTTCGCCTCGGTGGGCAGCTCGGTCGCTATGTCGGGCAGCACCTCGTAGCCCTTGGTGGTGTCGGCTCCCGCCGCGACGCCCTGGAGGGCGTACAGCTGGCGCGAGTAGCCGCGCATGATCCCGATGGTGACGACGTAGTAGATGCTGGTCGGGTCGAGATGGTCGACGTCGCCCGAGCCCACGAGCCTGAGCGTGCCGCCCGTGACCGGGCTTCCGGAGCTCTGGCTCGCTGCGGGGGGCGGAGCGGATTTGCTGGTTCCGTTCTGCGTCGCGCAGGAGGTGGCGAGCAGAGTTGCCGCCGCCACCGTGATGATGCTGAGATGGCGCAAGCTGGCCATCTGGCCTCCCTCGTGCCGAGATGGGGGTGTTGTTGGCTGGCACAGCTGGGGCGCGTGTCGTGGCCGCGACGCGCGCCCCACGTTTACTGAGACGAGCAACCCATGCCGGAGGAAGACTGTCGAGGTCGGTTACGTAACTGTTTGCGACTAGCGACTGGTCGGTAATGCTGATTCAGTACGGGAATTGTCTGGAGATCGCGACATTAACTGAATAGCTGCTGGTAGAAAGCCAGCTCGGCGGCCAGGGCCGCGACCCGCGTCTCCAATCGACGAAATCCATGGGATTCGCCGTCGAAAGCGAGATAAGTGCAGGGGACGCCGCGCTCGGACAATGCGTCGGCGAAGGCCGTCGACTGCTCGGGCGGCACCACCGGGTCGTCGAGCCCCTGGAGCAGCAGCATCGGGCAGGACACGCCGTCGACCAGGCCGAGCGGCTCCCTGGCGGCATAGACGGCCGGGTCGTCGCCGACCAGCCACTCGACGTACCGGGACTCGAAGTCGTGGGTGTGCGCGGCGAGCGGCGCGAGCGCGCTGACGCCGTAGTAGGACACCCCGCCCGCGAACACGCCGGAGCGGCAGCAGGCGGCCATCACCGTCCAGCCGCCCGCGCTGCCGCCGCGCACCGCGATCCGGGCCGGGTCGGCCAGCCCGGAGTCGGCCAGCCACCGGGCGGCGGCGACGGTGTCGGCGACGTCGACCAGCCCCCACTGGCCGCGCAGCCGCTCCCGGTAGGCGCGGCCGTAGCCGGTGGAGCCGCCGTAGTTGACGTCGAGCACGCCGATGCCGCGCGAGGTCAGGAACGCCTTCTCCAGGTCGAGCGCGGTGTCGGCGTGGGCGGTGGGGCCGCCGTGCACGAACACCACGAACGGCGTCGGCTCCTCGGCGACCTGGTGCAGGAAGGCGTGGACGGGCCGCTCGCCCGGCACGACCACCGGCCGCGGATCGGGCACCCCGGACAGGTCGGGCAGACGCTCGCCGGCCCGCGCCAGCGGCTCGGCCCGCCCGGCGGCGACGTCGACCCGCACGACCGAGCGCGGCAGCCGGGCGGCGTGGCCGACGCCCGTCACGGACATGCCGTCGGCCGCGAGCGCGGCCTGCCATCCGGTGTGGGGCAGGTCGAGGTCGTGGAGCGCGCCGGTGGCCGGGTCGAGCACGCCCAGCCGCAGGTCGCCGCGCCCGTGCAGGACGGCGAGCCGCCCGTCGCCGAGCACGGCGTAGGGCGCGCCGCCGAGCTGCCACGGCGGCTGCGTGAACTCCTCCTCGGCCGGGCACAACGCCCGCGGCGCGGCGCCGTCGAGGCCGCACTCGTAGAGGTTCCACCAGCCGGAGCGGTCGGAGACCAGGTAGAGGGTGGCGTCGTCCTTCCAGACGGGCGACAGGACGGACTCCGCCTCGCCGCCCAGCACCGTGCGGGACTGCCCGTCGCGCAGCCGGACGACGCGCAGCTCGGTGCCGTCCCAGGGCATGCGGGGGTGGTTCCAGCAGACGTAGGCCAGGTGGGTGCCGTCGGGGGACAGGGCGGGGGAGGCGTAGAAGTCGTGGCCGAAGGCCCGCTCCCGGGGCTCGCCGCCCGCCAGCGGGATCGACACGACGGACCGGGTGATCTTGCCGTGCTCGCCGTGGCGCTCGCGCACCGCCCAGACCTCGCCGTCGTGGACGCTCAGGTCGGCGTAGCGGGAACCTTCGGCCGTGAGGGGTTTCGGCTGGCCGTTTTGCCCGAGAAGGTACAGGCGCTGGTCGGCCAGAGCGGCGAAGACCACGTCGCCGCCGGGCGTCACGGCATAGGGACGGCCGCCGTACTCGTGGACCCTCGTGCGCGCGCTCCAGGGGGCGGGCAGCAGGTCATGGCAGGTGCCGTCGGCCTCGCGGCGGACGATCGCGGTGCGGCCGCCCTCGCCCGGACGGTCTTCGGTCCACCACACCCGGCCGCCCTGGGCGACGGGCCAGCCGGGCCGCAGACCGGCGGCGGCGACGTCGCGGGCGGAGATGGGGGACGGCCAGAAAGGCATACTTGCATCCTGCCGGAAGATCCGGGGCCGTGGGGCGCGATCAAGAACATCTCTCCTGCGGCGGCATCGTGGTGGGCAGGTTGAGCCCGGTGTCGCCGAACCACTTGCGCAGCAGCCGCGTGGCCGTCCCGTCCCGCCACATCTCGACCACGGCCCGCTCGGCGGCCTCGCAGGTCTCGATGTCGCCCTTCTTCAGGCCGATGGCGTACCGCTCGTCGGTGAAGGGGTCGTTCAGCAGCCGGAACAGGCCGGGGGCCTGCTGGGCGAAGCCGGCCAGGGTCAGGTCCTCGGTGGAGACGGCGTCCAGCTCGCCGGCGCTGAGCTTGCGCACGCAGTCGGAGTAGTTGGCCGCGGGCACGGCCACGACGGGCAGGTCGAGCTTGCCGTCCGGCGGCGGGTCGGCGACGCGCTTGAAGGAGTTGGAGCCGGGCACCTGGCACACGCGCTTGCCGCGCAGGTCGGTGACCTGGCGGATGGACGCGTCCTCGGCCCGGACCATCGTGTCCTGGTGCACGAGCACGTACGGGCCGGCGAAGGTCACCTTGGGCCTGCGGGCCTCGGTGATGGAGTAGGTGGCGAACACCATGTCCACGGTGCCGTTCTGGAGCAGCGCCTCCCGGCCTGCCGCCGGCGCCTCCCGCCAGGTGATGTGCACGGGACGGCCGCGGGCCAGCTTGGCGACGACGTACCGGGCGACGTCCACGTCGAAGCCCTCCGGATCGCCGGGACCGGCCTTCAGGCCCAGGCTCGGCTGGTCCCACTTGGTGCCCACGATGACCTGGCCGGTGCCCCTGATCTTGCCCACGACGCTGGAGTAGGCGCCACCGCCGCCGCACGCCACCGGTACGGCGAACGCGGCCGTGCCGGCCAGCGCCACCACGACTCCACGTATCCGCACGCACAGGAGTCTGTGGGCTGACCGGCTCCGCGGGGCCGGTCAGCGTGCCGCACCGGCGAAGATCTGAGCCTTTCTTTACGAGACGGCGGCGGGACGGGAGCCCCGCCGCCGTGCTCGTCCGCGGGCCCGGGGCCGGGCCCGCGGGTCACTCCACGGGGATGTCGGGCGCCATGCCGCCGCCCTCGGTGCCCTGGCCGGTGGCGACGCCGACGGAGGCCGCGCCGGGGGTGGCGATCGGCCGCGCCGAGGTCTTCCTGCTGCGCCGGCTGCGCCGCTCCAGCCGGGTGGCCAGGTAGCTCAGCGTCATGTTGAGCGCCACGTAGATGACGCCGATGACGATCGCCGCCGGGATCAGCGAGCCGAAGTACGCGGCCGGCAGGATCTTGAACCCGGTGTTGAGCAGGTCGACGTAGGCGATGATGTAGCCGAGCGCGGTGTCCTTCAGCAGCACCACGAGCTGGCTGATGATCGCCGGCATCATCGTCGTGACCGCCTGCGGCAGCAGCACCAGGCGCAGCACCTGGTTCTTGCGCATGCCCACCGCGTAGGCGGCCTCGGCCTGCCCCTTGGGGATGGCGTGCACGCCCGCGCGCACGATCTCCGCCAGCACCGAGCCGTTGTAGAACATCAGGCCCAGCACCACCGCGATGAAGGCATAGTCGCCGCCGCCGGCGACGGCGGGCGCCAGGTAGAAGATGAAGAAGATCAGCAGCAGCAGCGGGATGGACCTGAAGATCTCCACCACCGCGGCCGCCGGCACCCTGATCCAGGCGTGGTCGGAGAGCCTGGCCAGGCCGAAGACCGCGCCGAAGACCAGCGCGAGCACCGCCGCGGCGGCCGCCGCCTCCAGCGTGCCGAGCAGGCCCGGCAGGATGAACTCCCGCCACACCTCGGCCGTCAGGAACGGCTGCCAGATCTTGCCGTCCCACTGGCCCTTGGCGTCGAAGCCCCGGTAGACGAAGTACACGACGGCCAGGACCGCCAGGACACTGATCGCCGTCAGCAGGTGGTTGCGCAGCCGGGCCCGCGGGCCGGGGGCGTCGAACAGGACGGACGCGCTCATCGCGCCACCGCCAGACGCCTGGCCAGCCAGCCGGAGAAGAAGCCGATCGGCATGGTCACGATCATGAAGGCCACGACCACCCCGAGGAAGATCGGGATCGAGGCCCCCGTGGTGTCGAACGTGAGCTTCATCTCCGCGGCCACGTCGGCGGCGTACCCGCCGGCGACCGCCACCGTCGTGTTCTTGATCATGGCGATCATCACGCTGGCCAGCGGCGCGATGACCGATCGGAACGCCTGCGGCAGGATGATCAGCCGCAGCGTCTGCATGAAGCTCAGCCCGATCGCCCGGGCCGCCTCCGCCTGTCCCATCGGGACCGTGTTGATGCCCGAGCGCACCGCCTCGCACACGAACGCCGACGTGTAGAGCGACAGGCCCATCGAGACGATCCAGAAGGAGTTCGTCCGCGGCTCGCCGGAGAAGACGAGGCCGAGCTTGTCGCTCAGGCCCAGCGCCGAGAACGCCAGCACCAGGGTGAGGGGGGTGTTGCGCACCACGTTCACATAGACCGTGCCCACCGCGCGCAGTACGGGCGTCGGGGAGACGCGCATCCCGGCCAGGACCGTCCCGAGGACGAGCGAGACGACCGCGGCCACGAGCGCGATCCTGATGTTCCCCCAGAAGCCCATCGCGAGGTCGGGCAGGTACTTGATTAGTTCATCCATCGTGCTCCACCGCATAGAGCGGCGGGGGGCGGGGGGCCCGCCCCCCCCCCCGGGGGGGGGGGGGGGCCCCCCCCCCCCCCGGGGCGGGGGGCCCCCCCCGGGGGGCCCCCCCGCCGGCCCCCCCGCCCCCCCCCCCCCCCCCGCCCCCCCC